>QIKG01000188.1 GCA_003232965.1 Oceanospirillales bacterium | reverse complement strand
CACCACCATGCCAGCTTTGCTCATTTTGCCTTTATTAATTCCATCCTTTCCGACTTTATCGAACACCCGGGTATCGAGGGTATTGAGAAAATGGGGTTCAGCGCCAATTCCAAATCTGTAATCTATGGTTTAGGACTGTTCCCAGTAGCGCGTATGGAAATTGGTGACGAAGCACGCTTGCGTGCCACCCTTAATAAAGCCTTCACCGCAGCGGGTAACATCCCTGAGGAGAAGACCCTGAATGGGAGAAAATACTGGCAGGCCGGTGATGAAAAGTTTCAGCTTATTACCAGCATTAATGCCAGTGAGCTTGTTATCAGCATTATCCCAACCAGCATGGCCACCGCAGCCCTGCCCAATATCCTCGCTCAGATTAAACCAGCGAATCCGTTGGATATAAACAAATCACTGAGCACACTGAACAAAAACAACGATTACACCAACTACGGTAGTGGTTGGATGGATACTCAAAAACTGCTTGACTTGTTTTTGAATAGTGATTCCAGTGCGGCCACTACCATGCGGCAAATGATCGAGTTTGATGCGCAGTCAGTTAGCCAAGTATGCCGGGATGAATACAATGCCATTGGGGCGAATTTTCCGCGTATGCATGCGGGTTATCATAGCCTCAGCCCGACAGAAGTTAAAGCAAGCTTCACACTTGAGCTGAAACAAACAATCGCTAATGATTTACAAAGTTTGGTAATAGCCGATGCCCTGTCGACCACTGCAAGCGGGGGATTACTAAATCTGGGCTTCGCTCTTAACTTTGCCAAAGCCCGTGAGTGGTTACTTGAATCGGCTGGAAAACGCGTTGAAAACCCATACAAGTGCGATCAACTGCAAGGCATGAATCAAGCATATACTCAGGCCTATGAAGGCCTCAATCGGCCATTACCGCCATTTGTGGGTAACCTCACTGGCTTCAAAGTATTCATTGATGAACTGGATCTCGATCAATTCGCGCAGGGTAATCCTGTACCGCAAAAAATTAAGGCCATGTTTGCCTTGTTGACCAGCAATCCGGAAATGCTGGTAGGTATGGGGCAAATGTTTATGCCTGAGTTGGCAAGCCTTGACCTGAGTCCCGGCACTGAGCCGGTTGCACTTACCCTTGACGGTATTCCGAAACCCGATGAGCCTATGTGGGCCGCGAGCAGCAAGTCTGCAATTGGTGTTGCTGCAGGTGAAGGCATGGACAGTAAGCTACTGGCTTTCCTCTCAAACGGAGACAGTAAGGATGGGGAGTTTATTATCGCAGGTATCGATGGGGAGCTTCAGTCAAAAATAGAAGCCACCACCACCGCGCTAATGGAAGAGATACACCCTAGCCAAGGTTCACCTAAGGCTCCCCTGAGTACCTTTGAGCGAGCCTACTTTAGCGCCAGCTTTACCAGCAACGGCATAGTTTTCAAACAAACCACTCAACTGAAAAAATAGCACAAACTGCCAGGGGCGGTACCTGAAAGTACCGTCCCTGTGTACTACTATATCAATAACGGAAGTGTTTAATTTTTTCGCCTTTTAAACCAAGGTCTGTCATTGCATCTATGCCTAGTTGTAAATGTAGGTCGGCGAACTTGGAAGTCACTTTACTATCCGAGGCTTCTGTTTTAACTCCTTCGGGTGTCACCGGCACATCTGATACCAGCAGTAATGCACCTCTCGCAATTTCATTAGCATGACCAACAATAAATATCGTGGCTGTTTCCATATCAATACCGATACAGGTCATTGCGTGTAAGCGGGCGTGGAAGTCTAAATCATGCTCCCAGACGCGACGGTTGGTTGTGTAAATTACGCCGGTGCGATATTCCAACTCACGTTCAACAATTTTGTCGGAAACAAATTTATGCAGTTTAAAAGAAGGCAGAGCCGGAACTTCTCGGGGGAAGTAATCATCACTGGTGCCCTCCCCGCGGATGGCACCGATTGGCAGAATAAAGTGCCCTAGTTCTGAGGATTTTTTCAAGCCGCCACATTTACCCAGGAATAAAACCCCGTTAGGTTTTATAGCAGACAACAAATCCATGATGGTAGCAGCATTGCTTGAGCCGATGCCAAAGTTGATAATCGTCAGGCCCTGATTATTACTAGCCGCCTGCATCGGACGACCTTCACCGTAAATTTCAGTCGAGTATTTTTCAGCAAATTCCTGCACATAAAAATCAAAATTCGTCAGCAAGATATAGTCGCCAAACTTTTCCAAGGGCATGCCGGTATATCGCGGTAGCCAGTTGCGGGTTATTTCTAGTTTACTTAACATTGAGATTCTCCTTATTATTATTTTAATGAGTGGTTTTAGCGAAGTATTATCTCACAATTTAACCAGTATTATTTTTGAGCACTTCGCGCAAAAGTGGTACGGTGAGTGATCTCTTGGCGGCAAAGGCTTGCTGTTGTAGTGAATTGAGCACTCTTAACAGGCTTTTCATATCCCGTTTACCATACTTCAACAAATAGTTTAAAACCTCATCTGGCACTTCTGCACCCTGTGATCTGGCATGCTGTTGCAGTACTAATTTTTTGTCATCCTCGGCCAGAATCTTGAGCCCGTGAACTTCACCCCATGCCAGCCGTGAACGCAGATCAGGTAGTTCAATATTTAAGTTACCGGGGCCCTGCCGCCCAGCTAGAATCACATATGCGGCCTGAGTGCGCATCTGGTTGAGATAGTGGAAGACAGCCTCTTCCCATTGTGGCTTTCCGACAAGTGCATCTAGGTCGTCCAAGCACAGCAGTTCCACCCCGCGAAGGTCGGTTGGCGGCACGCCTCCCTGATCAATTAAATGTCGTAATGGCAAATAAATCGCCAGCTTCCCCAATGACCGGGCCTGATTGCTAACAGCATTTAACAACAGGGTTTTGCCGCTACCGGAATCACCTTTAAGATAAAGAAACCGACGACTTAACGGACTAATTGTAGCCTTAGGGTTTTCGTGGAACTGTAGAAAGTTTTTAGCGCTCGCATAAGCAAGCTGGTTGTTGCCGATAACAAAGTCCTCAAAACCATCATTTCTGCGCGCTTTAAATGATAGTGGGATTTGTGGTGTATCTGTCATACCTTTTCAACATACCTTTTCATCATGCTTTTTCAATCTTGATCTTCACTTCCCGATCGAATAGTTGGCTATCTCGGTAAAGTTCATTGGCATGGCGCAATAGCACATTCAACACCGCCGCTACCGGTAGTGCGATTAACATGCCGACAAATCCCATCAGTTGACCACCAGCCAGCACTGCAAATATAACCACCACAGGATGCAGACCAATACGGTCACCAACCAACCACGGGGTCAGCACCATGCCTTCAAGCATTTGACCGCCACCAAATATCACCAATACCAGCACCACATGGAAAACATCCTGAAATTGAACCACCGCTGCAATCAGTGCGGCGATCAGGCCAACGGCAAAACCAAGATATGGGACGATACTCAGCAAACCAGCGACCAGACCAATCAGGACTGCCAGTTGTAAGCCGATGAGTGATAGACCGATAGCATAAATCACTCCCAATGCCATCATTACCAAAATTTGACCGCGAAAAAAAGCGCCCAACATTTCATTCGACTCGCCCGCAAGCTTACTAATGCCTGGCTCCACATAGCGAGGCAGTAATTGGCGAATATTTTCAAGCAGATCATCCCAGTCCCGTAGCAGGTAGAAAGTTATTACCGGAATCAAAAAAACCAAACCAATCATTGCCAGAAAGGCCATGCCCGACTGCGTGATATTACCCAATACTGCAGCCGCCAGTCCACCCGCTTCCTGCCAATGGTTCCTGAGCAGGTCGGTTAACTGCGCCATACCCAGGTCGACTTCCTGTAAACCAAAGCGCTGTTGCAGCCAAGGCCAAGCTGTATTGGTTAACCAGTCAGCATACATCGGCAGGTTACTTACCAAATAAGTGATTTGTTTTTCCAGCAGGGGCAATAACAGCAACACAATCAAGACTAAATTTAATAACATACCGCAAAAAACTAGCAGTACTGCTTTGGTCCGCGACATCCATTTTTGCAGGCGGTCAACCAGCGGGTCTCCAAGATAGGCTAGCACCGCCGATATTACAAACGGTGTTAATACCGGCCCTAGGGCACGAATAAACCACACCAAGGCCAACACGCATGCGAGTATCAACCATTTTTGTGAATCAGTGATTGCCACGCGGTTAGGTTCCATGCTCACCGATGTATTTTTTGTTTTACCCATACTGCCCTCTCAAGCGCTGTCATCTGTTTTAATCTTAGCCGATTGATGCAAACCAATAGCCTTAACACCCCAAACCCAAACATACTGGATGCCGCTAATGATAGTTGTTAGGGCCGTTACCACGATCAAGCCATTTTCTAATAACGGCATTATCGCCAGCCCAGCCACTTCAAACTGGATGTTATTGAGGCGCAACATAACCACCAATACCAGTAGAATAACCAGACCGGTATTCCACTTACTTAGACGAAACGGTTGCACATCAACCGGGCCAAAGAAGTATTTATAAGTAACCCCGCCCGCTACAATCACAACATCTCTAATAATAATTAATAAAGCCAACCAGACAGGAAATTCTCCGATGTAAGCTAGAGCGAGTGTCAGGCTGACCAGCATAAGCTTATCTGCCAGCGGGTCCATTATTCCGCCAAAACGGGATGTCCAGCCATAGCGCCGCGCCAGCACACCATCTACCCAATCGCTTATTCCGGCAATAAACGCCAGAATCAACGCGGGTTGATAGGCACCAGTAAGTAACCAATACACCAGCGGAAATACCGCTAATAAACGCAGGATTGTAAGTATATTGGGGAGGTTACTGAGCATTTAGTGTTTCTGCATCTGTTTCTATTGGTGTTTCTACTGCTAGTTTCTGCTGGTATTCAAACACTGCCGCTACCCCGCCAATGCCGGATCCAATATAGGCCAGTTCCTGCAGGCTATCCAGTTCACCCCAAACAATATCCGGCGATGCATTCACATTCAGAACCAATCGCAGTCGTTGACCGGCGACCGAGTCTACTTCTACCCCCGTTACCAGTCGGTGGTCTTGCAAGCTGTACATGAGCTGCTGGTAGGCGCTAGCATCCGGCAGATGAATGATATCGATCGATTCCTGCCAATGTCCCTGGTCGGACACATCAATCGACTGTAAGCTGGCAATGCTATCTATCACCTGATTGAGACCATCAACCAAGGCATCTTCAAACACTGAGGCTTCAGAGCTAAAAGAGGCATTACTTTGTGGCGACAGCATATTCCAGCGAATTTGCCAGTAATTCTTGCGTTGACTGGCTGCTGCCAGCAAAATTGTATCAGCCGAAACTGCACTCGCAGCCACACTTAATTGTTCCGGGAAACCACCCCAGACATCTGCGAGTTGTGGCGCACCATCGATAGCTTCGCCATCAGCCTCAACCGCTGGTTGTTGCATACTGACACCCCGCTTGCCAGATATATCCTGCAATATATGGCGGGTGTATTCTGCGCCTTCTGGGAGAAAACGACGCAGGCCGTTATTGTCTTGCGCCACCCATAAAACAATTTTAGGTCGCTCTCCGCTCCATATCGGTAAACCCAATGCTGCCTGCGCTTGGTCTACCTCTGCAGGATCAAGACTAATGACAGCGCGTAGTTGTTTTTCGCGGCTACCATCAGCCATTGCAACCAACTGTGTACGAAAACCATAGCGTTGCACCCAGGACTTAACCACACTGTTATAAGCTCCATTCGCTGTGGCATATGCCTGTCCCGAAAGTTTCACCAGAATCATATCTAATGCAGCCGGGAGGGCTTGATCGATGGCAGCCTGACTGCGATCAGCAACCTCAATTTCAACCGTATACAGGCGCGTATCGGCCGCGCTCAAGCCATTATTTAATAACAGCAGAACGGGTAACAGCAAAAATATCAGCTTGTGGATAAATCGTTGTTTGCGGATGCTCATTGTTTTTCTTAAATTCCCAATTTACTTACTCGCAATAAGATACCATATACACCAGTAAAAAGAGTCTCTAAACGGCTCTGAAGGAAGGCAAAATGAGTCAAAAACACCCTAAAACCACGAACGCCCCTAATCTCGGCACAAAACCCTCCCTCAGCTACAAAGATGCAGGTGTGGATATTGACGCCGGTAGCGCCCTGGTGGAACGCATAAAACCCGCTGTCAAAGCCACTCATCGAGATGGTGTGGTTTCCAGCCTGGGAGGTTTCGGGGCTTTATTTGAACTGGACCTAGAGAAGTATAAACAACCCATCCTGGTTTCAGGAACCGACGGGGTTGGCACCAAACTTATGCTCGCCCGCGACCTTAACCAACATGGCAGCATTGGTATCGATCTTGTGGCTATGTGTGTTAATGACATCCTTGCCCAGGGTGCTGAACCACTTTTCTTTCTAGATTACTTCGCCTGCGGCAAACTTGAAATTGAACAGGCAGCGGAAGTTATTGAAGGCATAGCTGAAGGTTGCCGTCAGGCCGGTTGTGCCTTAACCGGTGGTGAAACCGCAGAAATGCCGGGCATGTATCCTCCCGGCGATTATGATTTGGCTGGCTTCACTGTAGGTGTCGTAGATAAATCTAAATTGATTGATGGTAGTGCCATTGGTGCAGGCCACAAGCTCATTGGCCTAGCCAGCAGCGGCCCACATTCTAACGGTTATTCACTGATTCGCCGGGTGATAGAGCACAGCGGCGCAGATCTTAACACTGAACTTGAAGGCGGGACAAAGAGCCTAGCTTATGCCTTGCTAGAACCTACCCGAATTTATGTAAAAAATATCCTGCAGCTACTCGAAAAACACCCAATTGATGGTATTGCCCACATTACCGGTGGCGGTATCACCGAAAATATCATTCGCGTGCTGGCAGATGACTGCGGTATTGAAGTCAATCTCAACAGCTGGCAACAACCGGCCGTATTTAACTGGCTGCAAGAGCAAGGGAATATCAGCCGTGAAGAAATGCTGCGTACCTTTAATTGTGGTATTGGTATGGTCATGCTGGTTGCAGCGGCTGATGCTGATAGCGTTTGTGCAGCAGCACGGGAGCTCGGCGAAAAGGCGCATATTATAGGTACTGTTCGAAGCTTAACTTCTGCTTCAGAACCCAGAGTGATTTATTCAGATTGAATGAAATGACCGGACTTCGCTGCCTTGTTCTACTCTCCGGCCGTGGCAGCAACCTAGCCACCATGATTGCTGCACGCGACAGCGGCCAATTGCCGCTGGATATCTGTGCCGTTATCAGCAACCGCAGCACAGCCCCCGGTCTGGACATAGCCCGTCAGGCTGACATTCCTGCCATATTAGTTGATCCAATCCGCTACCCCGAACGACAAGATTACGACCGGCAACTATCTCGACTTATTCAGGAGTGGCAACCTGAGCTCATCGTGCTAGCGGGCTTCATGCGTATCCTCGGTGCCGAGCTGGTAAATTCACACCATGGCCGCATGATTAACTTGCATCCTTCGCTGTTGCCAAAATATACCGGCCTGGATACCTATAACCGGGCATTAACCGCTGGTGACAGCCACTATGGTGCCAGCATCCACTTTGTTACCCCTGCGCTTGATGCTGGCGCGCTTATCAGCCAAGCAGTACTGGCGATAGAACCGGGCGATACCGCCGAAATAATGGCAGCCCGTTTGCAACCGGTCGAGCATCAGCTACTGGTCGCCAGTCTGGAGCTATTCAGCCAGCATACAGTCGAGTTGATTGATGATATGCTTCACATTGATGGAAAACCGTATGCAAAACCTCTACCACTGGCCGCTGATGGCCGTCTTATTCCTGCTGGCGAATTCAACCAGCGCAGTTAGTCAGAATAATCAGCCACCTGAACAAGCGCCGAATCCGCTAAAAGCCTACATCGCCGAACTTGAACTGACTTACAACGGTAAATTGCAAAGCCGACCTACTGCCAAACTGGAGTCATTAGGTAATGACCGCTTTCGTTATACATTAAAAGCACGCGGTGACAAAGGCCTTGCCTGGCTGGCGCGCGCGCAAGACACCGAAATCGGTGAATTCAACTGGAATCAAGGCAAACCCCAGCCACTAATTTTCACCCGAAAGCTAAAATATATCGGTAAAAAGGAGTATTGGCATGCGGCGTTTAATTGGCAGTCAATGCAGGTATCGATTCGTCACAATGATGATTCATTCGACCTAAAACTGAAACCCGGCACACTTGACCCGATCACCTTTCTTTTCAGTATGCAAGAGGCGGTCGCTAAAGGCGAAACGGAATTCAGCTTTCCTTTCCTCGACAAAGATAAAATAAAACTGAAACACTACAAACTTAGCGGCAAAGAAAATATACAGACTGTGTTTGGTTGTCTGCCAACAATTAAAATTGAGCGCATTTACAAAAAACCAGACAAATTTCAACACCATTGGCTAGCACCTGATCTGAACCATATTGTGGTGCGTAGCAACACCGGTAAGTCCGATAAACGCAGTGTCAGTTTGATCCTAAAAAAACTACAAATCCAAGGTCAGGCCGTCGCCGTTAAAGACCGTTGCCAGCAAAATACTCGGTGACCTTGAAATACAGCGCAGTAATCGTGAACTGGTAGTTCACTACTACCAACAAGCCGCCCGTAGCAAACAGACTATTTGTCGCATCATCGTAAAATAAGTCAAGACTAAACAACGGCATAGCTTAAATTAGTTGGGGTGTATTTGCCGTGTTTGATTCCTACCTGAAGATATTCTCCGAGATCAGGTTATTTGTTTTCGACGGATTTTAGCGCCTATCTGGCCGAGTTTTTCTTCAATAACTTCATAACCCCGGTCAATGTGATACACACGATCTACCGAGGTTTCGCCACGAGCCACCAAACCAGCTAACACTAGACAAGCCGAAGCGCGTAAATCCGTAGCCATTAAAGGCGCTGCGGTTAATTTTTCTACACCGCGAATAATCGCAGTATTGCCTTCTAGTTGGATATCAGCACCCAGTCGCTGTAACTCTTGAACATGCATAAAACGATTTTCAAACACAGTTTCTGTAATCACACCGGTGCCTTCAGCAATGCAATTTAGAGCAGTAAACTGAGCCTGCATATCGGTAGGGAAAGCCGGGTAAGGAGAGGTTGTTAAGTTTACCGCTAAAGGTCTACGACCCTGCATATCCAGTTCAATCCAGTCATCGCCACAAGTAATTTTCGCGCCGGCTTCCTGTAGCTTATCGAGGATGGCATCCATGGTTTCAGGGCGTACAGAGGTCACTTTAACCTTGCCACCGGTAATCGCGCCGGCAACCAAGTAGGTACCTGCCTCAATTCGGTCGGGCAGAACACTATATTCCGCCCCACCAAGCTCATCAACGCCTTCAATGGTTATGGTATGTGAGCCCGCACCACTGATTTTTGCACCCATGGCAAGCAGGTAATTCGCCAGATCTTCAACCTCTGGTTCACGCGCTGCATTTTCAATAACAGTGATGCCATCAGCCAGGGTCGCTGCCATCATCAAGTTTTCTGTGCCGGTCACCGAGACCATATCCATCACAATTCTAGCGCCCTTCAAGCGTTCTGCAATGGCTTCGATATTGCCATTACGAACCTGGATGTCTGCACCCATTAATTCCAGGCCATGAATATGCAAATTCACAGGTCGTGAACCAATCGCACAGCCTCCCGGCAATGAAACAGTAGCTCGCCCGTGTTTGGCCAGTAAAGGCCCTAGCACCAATATTGAAGCGCGCATGGTCTTCACCAAATCATAAGGTGCTTCATGGTTGTTTAGCGTGGTGGGGTCAATTTCTATTCGCATACGCTCATCGATGGATATCATCGCGCCCATTTGCGCCATAAGTTCAACACTTGTGGTGACATCCTGAAGGTGAGGCACATTGCCAATTCTTGATGTTTTAGAGCCAAGAATACTAGCAAATAAAATCGGCAGAACCGCATTTTTAGCCCCTGATATCCACACCTCGCCCTGTAATGCAGGACCACCATTAATTAATATTTTAGCCATTAAACTACCTTGTTTGTGCTAGCCCGTATTGTCTTGCGGAGTATCCGGTAAGTTTGCCTGAATCGACAAAGCGTGAATTTCACCGCCCAATAAATCACCTAAAGTGGCATAGACCATCCTGTGCCGTTGCAAGGGATTTTTGCCAAGAAATGCCGAACTGCTGACCACTGCTTCAAAATGCACATTGTCATCGGAGTGAACTTTAACCTCTACATCGGTAATTCCTGCGCGAATCAGTTGCTCTATTGTCTTGCTATCCATAGACTATCCATATGCTATTTTTCGCCTGCCCGGTTGGCATTAAAAAACTAGGCGATTTAGAATGGTCATTTTAACAGCCTTATCAAAATAAAATATGGAAACAAGTACATGAATCTGACTAAATTCAGGCTTTTTAATGATTGTCTTACAATCAGCCCGAATAATATCAATGCAAACGGCAGGCTTACCAACGCATGCTAATTGCCCTGGTACAGATTATTGGCGGTTTCATTTTATTGATATGGGCTGCAGATCGACTGGTAGCAGGAGCTGCCGCTGCCGCATCTAACCTTGGTATTTCGCCATTAGTTATCGGTCTAACTGTCGTCGGCATCGGTACATCCGCACCGGAAATGGTCGTTTCTGCAATTGCTGCCCTGCAGGGCAACCCCGGATTAGCGGTGGGCAACGCCATTGGCTCTAACATTACCAATATTGGTTTGGTACTCGGTGTTACTGCGATTATTTACCCGCTGACAGTGGAATCAGGGCTACTGCGTAAAGAATTCCCTATCCTGTTATTTATTATGATAATAGCCACCCTGCTGATGGCGGATGGCATGCTGACCCAGAGGTTGACGGTTATATCCTGCTGGTAGGCCTCGTTGTGCTGCTGACATATATGGTTATTGTAGGCATGGAACGAGGCGAGTCTGACCCCTTGATTCAGGAATTTGAAGCTGAAATTCCTCGAGATATGCCGATGAAAACTGCCATTATATGGCTGGTTGTTGGCTTAATATTGCTCCCACTCAGCTCAGCTTTCTTGGTGGAGGGTGCGGTAACAGTAGCCACAATCTACGGTATTTCGAGCACGGTGATAGGCTTAACCATTGTTGCCTTTGGCACCAGCCTACCAGAGCTTGCAGCCTCTATATCCAGCGCCCTAAAACATGAAGATGATATTGCGATCGGCAATGTTATCGGCTCGAACATGTTTAATTTGCTGG
>QIKG01000074.1 GCA_003232965.1 Oceanospirillales bacterium | reverse complement strand
AGATGGAGTGACCAACCCTGCAATAACCCGTCTTGATCTTGAAAATCGCTGAAAGCCTGAGGATGTGTATATTAATCAGAGTCTCCTTAAGAAGGTAAAAACAGGCCTGAAACTCTATATTTTGTTACAGCAGAGTTACCACAACTCATTGTAAATTAAAACCATATCCGCTTCCGGCATTGGTAATATGCGCAAAATGCTGGACCATGTGACCCGCACAACCCCGCTGCGCCGGACAGTCTCTATCGAAGATGTAGGCAATGCTGCCGCCTTTCTATGCTCTGACTTGGCGGCGGGAATTACCGGCGAAATAACCTATGTGGACGCAGGCTACAGTATTCTGGCAATGTCGGAATTGTCGGCCAATCAAGATTAAACCAGCTGGATAAACATACAATATCAAGTATAAAAAACCCCGGATACCCGGGGTTTTTTTATTAGTGATCATTAAGTTAGGACTGGCTTAATATAAGTTGCCTGCCAGCTTTTCCTCATTAATATGAACTTTAGCTTGCTCACGCAACCAAATTAAGATTCCGGAGTTTTCCACCACGGCCGCTGAGTTGGCGATCATCTGTTTATATTGTGTGGCCTCGCCGGGGCTTGCCGTTGCACCCGCCAAGACTTCGCTTTGCTGGACTACGGCAAAATCATTATCAATCGGCAGCGCACGGTAGTCTTTATCGCTAGCTGGCAGCTTGAATACTTCACTAATTAAACTGATGCCATACTGAATATCTCCGCGCTGGGCTTTATCAACTTTCTGATATTCCAAGCCCTCTGCCTCAGCAATGGCTTCCAGGCTTTCGCCGCTCGCAACTGCCGCGAGAATTTCTTCAGCTTTGGCGGCGGCTTTTTCTGAAGCGGCTGCCAGTTTCAATTGTGTTGCAATCTCTAGCTCAACATCGGCAAAAACTCGCGGACTTGAAGGCATGTGTTCATTGACACGCAACACCACCACATGATTCAGTGCCAGTTCAACCGGTTCGCTGCTGGCGCCTTCCTGCAGAACCAATTCTGAAAAGGCCACTTTTGCTACCTCGGCATTGGCTGCAATACCACTGCCACCTGCCCGACCAAATGGATCCTCAGTTTTTACTTCCAGACCTAATTCTTCAGCCGCAGCTTCCAGCGTAGTTGGGTCTTCATAGATAAGGTCTACCAAACGATTAAGCTGTTCGAGATAGAGGCTTTCCGCTTGTTCGGTTGCATATTCACTTTCTAATTGGGACTTGGCTTCTGCAAAGCTCATGCCTGCTGACGGCTTAATTTCGCGCAATAAAATCAGATGATAACCAAAGCCGGTTTTTACCGGATCAGAAACAGCCCCAGCTTCCAGCTCATAAAGCGCGTCTTCAAAAGTTTGAACCATGACGCCAGGCTCTATCCAGCCCAGATCACCGCCGTCAGCGGCAGAACCTGTGTCATCGGAATATTCTTTTGCCAGTTCGGTAAAATCTTCACCTGCGCGCAATCGATCGACTAGGTCTTCAGCTTTTTGTTTTACATTTTCACTGGTGGCTTTATCCGCAGCCTTATCAAGGCTGAATAAAATGTGGGATGCAAGGCGTTCTTCGGTGGTGATAAAACGAGCTTTTTGATTTTCAAAGTGCTTCTCAAGGATTCCATCATCAAACTCAACCGTGGCTTTAAAAGCCGCTATATCCAGCTCAATATATTCTATAACGACCTGCTCTTCACTCAAGAAGCTGTTCGGGTTGGCCTTATACCACTCGCTCACCGCCTCATCACTGACATCAGTATCTTCAGTAAACATACTGGCAGAAACAACAGCACTCTCAAAGCTGCGTTGTTGGTTTTGTATAGCAGCTAGCGCCTCAACCTCTCTATCAAGGCCGATGCTTGATGACATAACGGCAGCTGGTATTTGCTGAATGACCATATCCTGGGCCAGTTCACGCTCGAAACCTCGCGGAGACATCGACTCAGCTGCAAGCATGCGTTGATAGAGGTCAGCATTAAACTGGCCGTCAATATGGAACGCCTGTATTGCACGGATGCGCTTACTTAGTTCTTCTTCAGAAACCGCCAGCCCCATTTCCAACGCATATTGGCGCATCAACTCACGATTAATCAACCCTTCGAGGTGACCGCGGCGGGCAACTATTGTATCGAAAACATCAGGGTCAAAGGCATCACCTACCGATGCCCGTAACTGCTGTTGAGAACGCTGCCAAGAGGTTTGGAAGTCATTAATGGTAATTTCAGTATCATTGACCTTAGCAATGGCATTATCAGGAATGACAGTGAAATAACTGTCAATTCCAACAAACGCGAAAGGAATAATCAGTATCCCGAAAAAAACGAAGGCCAATGTCCCGGTGAGACGATCTCGTAAATATTGCAGCATGTTGAACTCTACTATCTGTGTGTTAATAAATGATAAAAATAAGCTATTTTTCAGCCACTGATTATAAACTAGTCTGAGGCATAGGGTTCACCCCTGTCAGCGGCCTATCTAATTGTCGATTAAATTGCCTACTAGTTATTTGCGCGCTGACACTCCGCTATTGTTCAATTTAAGATGTCACATAAAACAAAGGGCACCTATTAGGTGCCCTCTGGTGGTACTGGCGGAGCGGACGGGACTCGAACCCGCGACCCCCGGCGTGACAGGCCGGTATTCTAACCAACTGAACTACCGCTCCGTGTTTTGGTGGGTGCAGACGGGATCGAACCGCCGACCCTCGCCTTGTAAGGGCGATGCTCTCCCAGCTGAGCTATGCACCCAAGCTCATACCAAAGCTTTGGTATTTCTTACCCAGAGGAGCCTCTGATTTATTCTGGGTGAAGCAGATTGAGATCTATAATTTTCAAGAGCAAGGCGGTAAGTGCTCGTAATAGCAATGCTATTGCTAGTACTTACCAACGCAGCTATTGGGAATTATAGGCTCAAGATGCTCATTCACGAATAGATCATAGGTTCCCTAACGCGGTGCGCTAGTTTACGGCATCCTTAAGGGCTTTACCAGCCTTAAATGTAGGATTTTTTGAAGCTTTAATTTGAATGGCTTCACCGGTGCGTGGGTTACGACCCATGCGCGCTGCACGGTGCTTCACAGAGAATGTACCAAAACCAATCAGCGAAACGGTATCTTCTTCCATTAGGGCACCAGTTACAGAAGCAACAAAGGCATCAACTGCCTTGCCGGCGTCTACTTTTGTCAATTCAGTTTTTCTAGCAATTGCATCAATTAAATCAGATTTATTCATTCTGCACTCCGTATTTATCGTCTAAGGTTAGGTTAGAAAAGGCATGCCACAAGCTCAATTATTATAATTGAATAACAGAAAACTCCCTCTGCTTAGCATCCTTACCACAGGAATTTTAAATTCTACTCCCCCGGTCTGAAACCCTTGGTATTAAAGGTCTACAAGGATTCAAGAGGTGAATGTTATAACGCATCAGCAGTCTTGGCAATAACAATTTCAGATTAATTCTCCGGGCGCTAGCAATACGCTATTGACCGGCCTATGAATCTATTTAGAGATTGCGATTGCAAGTGGTTATTGTCAAAGGAAAATCATGTTTCCCAGCATGATGTTTTTTTTGCATTTTACCTACTTTAGTGGGCTCGTAACGATTTGTCTTTTTTTTCATCGGGGCCTTTGGAAACCGACTTTTCTTCACTGATTAGCGGGCTCGGCTGGCGGGTTAGTGCGTGCTCAAGCACTTCATCTATCCACTCCACTGGTTGAATTTTTAACTTTTTGAGAATATTTTTAGGGATTTCTACCAGATCTTTTTCGTTTTCAGCGGGAATTAGCACCAAACGAATTCCACCTCTGTGAGCGGCTAGCAACTTTTCTTTTAATCCACCAATGGGTAAAACTTTGCCACGCAGGGTAATCTCGCCTGTCATCGCCACATCGGCGCGCACTGGAATTCCGGTCAAGGCAGAAACCACTGCGGTACACATGCCCACACCCGCGCTTGGTCCATCTTTAGGGGTGGCACCTTCCGGCACATGCACATGCACATCATGTTTGAAGAAGAAATCGTTAGCGATACCCAAGTGCGCTGCGCGGCTACGAACCACGGTAAGCGCTGCTTGAATAGACTCCTGCATAACATCACCAAGCCTACCGGTTTGAATTAAGCGGCCTTTGCCCGGCACCAAGCTGGATTCAATGGTTAGTAACTCGCCACCAACTTCGGTCCAGGCAAGCCCGGTTACCTGACCAACCTCGTCTTTGTCTTCTGCCATGCCATAGCGGAATTGACGAACACCCAAGTATTTTTCAAGATTTTTACTGTCGATACGGACTTTTTTGCGGCGTTTATTAAGCGCCAGCTCTTTAACCGCTTTACGGCAGAGTTTTGCCAATGTTCGTTCCAGAGATCGCACGCCAGATTCACGCGTGTAATAACGAATAATATCGACAATTACTGTGTCAGGAATGTTGAGTTCTTCAATTTTCAGGCCGTGTTGATCCATCTGTTTGGGCACCAAATAACGGCGGCCAATATTCAGTTTTTCATCTTCGGTATAACCCGCCAGACGAATAACTTCCATTCGGTCCAGTAAAGGGCCCGGTATATTTAGCGAATTAGCAGTAGCAACAAACATGACTTCGCTAAGGTCTAAATCTACTTCCAAATAATGATCAGCGAAAGCATAGTTTTGCTCTGGGTCTAGTACTTCCAACAAAGCCGAGGATGGATCACCGCGAAAATCTGTGGTCATTTTATCCAACTCATCGAGCATAAACAGAGGGTTCCGTGTGCCAACTTTAGTCATGTTCTGGACTATTCGGCCCGGCATAGAACCAATATAAGTGCGCCGATGTCCGCGGATTTCCGCTTCATCACGAACACCGCCAAGCGACATCCGCGTGAACTTACGACCGGTAGAGCGGGCAATGGAACGACCAAGAGATGTTTTACCAACACCCGGCGGCCCTACTAGACACAAAATCGGGCCCTTCATTTGTTTGACCCGTTGCTGCACCGCCAAATACTCAAGAATGCGTTCTTTGACCTTCTCTAGACCATAATGGTCGGCATCCAGAATTTCGGCAGCACCGGCAAGGTCTTTGTTGATGCGGCTGCGTTTTTTCCATGGCACGCCCAACAACCAATCGAGGTAGTTTCGCACAACGGTTGCTTCTGCCGACATTGGCGACATCATTTTTAATTTATTCAGTTCGGAAGTGGCTTTTTTCTTGACCTCTTTTGACATCCCGGCAGCTTCTATCTTGCGGGCAAAATTTTCAAGATCATTAGGGGCATCTTCCAAATCACCCAGCTCTTTTTGAATCGCTTTCATTTGTTCGTTCAGATAATATTCGCGCTGGGATTTTTCCATCTGTGTTTTGACTCGGCCGCGAATTCTTTTCTCCAGTTGCAGCACATCAATCTCACCTTCGATCAAGGCCATCAACTGCTCCATCCGCTCACGCGCCGGCCCAATTTCCAATAAGTTCTGTTTCTCTTCAATCCTCACCATAATGTGTGAAGCAATGGAATCTGCAAGCCGGCCCGGATCATCAATACCAGCCAGCGTTGTCATTAATTCCGGCGGGATTTTACGATTTAGTTTCAGATACTGCTCAAACATAGAGGTCAAAGAGCGGGTAATAATATCGAGTTCTTTCTCTGAACTGTCATCCGCTTCGGAAAGCGCTTCCCAGCGCGCTGACATAAACCCATCGGTATTTGAAAATCCGAATAACTTAACCCGCTCGCCACCTTCAACCAGCACTTTCGTAGTGCCATCAGGAAGTTTAACCAGTTGCAGCACATTAGCCAAGGTGCCAATACTGTATAAATCATCGGCAGTGGGCTCGTCGATATCCGCACTGCGTTGAGTAACCAACAGAATGCGCTTATCGATGTTCATTGCCTGCTCCAGAGCGCGCTCAGAGCGCTCACGACCGACAAACAAGGGGATTACCATAAACGGGTAAACCACAACATCCCGCAGCGAGAGCACGGGTATCATTTGTTGCTCGGTGACAACTTCGGTAGTTACAGACTCAGACATAATTTCCTCGAGTTCAACCCGGCCATTATCGGCGGGGTACATTGGTATTTTTATACCGTATATTATGAGAATAGCAGATTACGCAGACTTTAAGGGAGTTCTACCCTACTGCGCTTATGCATGTATATATGGGAACTGGAAGTCAGGATTCAAGTCCGGACTAGAGGAATTAGTGGTTCAGAAAAGGGCTGGCATGTTTCTACCAGCGGATCAGCAGTAGATTACCCGCTGATTCCAACTGATAACCAATTGATAAGCTTAGCCCGCGGATGCAGCCTGCCCAGTGGACACATAAATCAGATAAGGCTCGGCATCGCCTTCAATAACACCCTCATCAATAACCACCTTGGAAACATTTTCTTTTGAAGGCAGCTCATACATGATATCGAGCAGTACGTTCTCCAAAATGGTACGCAGACCACGGGCGCCGGTTTTGTAGTTCATGGCTTTACGGGCAATCGCGTAGAGTGCATCTTCACGAATTTCGAGCTCGCAGTCTTCCATGGCAAACAGTTTTTGATACTGCTTAACCAGTGCGTTTTTGGGCTCGGTAAGAATTCTAACCAGTGATTCTTGATCCAGCTCTTCAAGGGTAGCCAGTACCGGCAGGCGACCGATGAATTCGGGAATTAAACCATATTTAACCAGGTCTTCTGCCTGCACATCCTGTAACAGCTTGAGAGCCTCGTCTTTTTCATCTTTACTATGAACATTAGCAGCAAAGCCAATTCCGGCTGATTCTGTGCGCTGTTGAATGATTTTTTCAAGGCCGGAGAATGCACCACCACAAATAAACAGGATATTACCGGTGTTGACCTGTAAAAACTCCTGCTGCGGGTGTTTGCGTCCACCTTGAGGCGGTACCGAGGCGATAGTGCCTTCAATCAGCTTCAGCAACGCCTGCTGTACGCCTTCGCCGGAAACATCGCGAGTAATCGATGGGTTTTCTGCCTTGCGGGAGACTTTGTCGATTTCATCAATATAAACAATGCCAGTTTCCGCTTTCTCGACATCATAATCACATTTTTGCAGCAATTTTTGGATGATGTTTTCTACATCCTCACCTACATAGCCGGCTTCGGTAAGCGTGGTTGCATCGGCAATGGTGAAAGGCACATCCAGCATTCTTGCCAGCGTTTCAGCCAGCAGGGTTTTACCTGAACCGGTGGGGCCAATCAATAAAATATTACTTTTTGCCAGCTCAACGCCATCATCCGGGCCGTTATGGCTCATGCGTTTGTAATGATTATAGACGGCAACCGAGAGGACTTTCTTAGCTTTCTTCTGGCCGATTACAAACTCATTGAGGAAGTCATGGATTTCGCGGGGAATGGGTAACTTTTCGCTTTCACTGGTATTTGTTTCGTCCAGCTCTTCGCGAATAATGTCATTACACAGCTCTACGCATTCATCGCAGATATATACACTAGGGCCGGCAATCAGCTTACGCACTTCATGCTGGCTCTTACCACAAAATGAACAATAAAGAATTTTATTGCTGTCGCTGCTGTTGTTTTCCTGATCACTCATATATTGAACTGTCCGGTTCTGTTCCCAGAGCTTGCATTGCCCAAGCTTGTACTGCAATAACGGTCATTGTCGCACGCGCAACGGAAAATGTGCAAACTATTGATAATAGCCCTTGTGTTTGGCTGTGGTTATTTGCTAGAGCGACTGCTAATAACTTCATCGATTAAACCGTAAGTAACGGCTTCATCTGCACTCATAAAATTATCCCGGTCGGTGTCTTTACTGATCTGCTTGATCGACTGGCCGGTATGCAGCGCCATGATTTTATTCAAGCGTTCGCGAATTGACAGAATTTCACGCGCGTGGATATCAATATCCGATGCCTGGCCTTGGAAACCGCCCAGGGGTTGGTGAATCATAATCCGGGAATGTGGCAGTGCGAAGCGTTTGTCTTTTGCGCCCGCTGTCAGCAAGAAGGCGCCCATACTGGCGGCCTGACCAATACACATGGTACTAACATCAGGCTTAATGAACTGCATGGTGTCATAAATTGCCATGCCCGCAGATACCGAACCACCGGGGCTATTGATATACAGATGAATATCTTTATCCGGATTTTCCGATTCCAGAAACAATAGTTGGGCCACGATTAAATTCGCCATGTGGTCTTCAATTTGACCAACGATAAAGATAACCCGTTCTTTTAACAGCCGGGAATAAATATCAAACTGGCGTTCGCCACGAGCGGTTTGTTCAACTACGATTGGTACCAATGTCATTATTATTCCCTCAAATTGCGTTTAGCGACCGCGCGAGGCTGCCTGAATAACTTCTTGGAAGCTCATCTTGTTTTTCTTGACCTGCGCCTGTGTCAGCACCCAGTCAACTACCTGCTCTTCGAGCACGGAATTTTCAACGCCCGCGAGTAGGTTCTGATTATTGTAGTACAGCTCGACAACCTGCGCTGGTTGCTCGAAAGTCTGGGCGATGCTTTCAATAGCCTCGCGCACGCGTTCACCATCAATCTGGATTGCGTTGGCACGGGCAATATCCGAGAACAGCAAACCGGCCATAACCCGTTGCTGAGCAGCATCAAGATATAATTCCAGCGGCTGTTCCTGCGGGTTTTCAATACCATTTTGCTGTAAACGCTGAACATCCGCTTTTTGCAAATTAGCCGCTTCTTCTTGAATTAATGTCGCCGGCACTTCAAGGTCTTTGCGCGCTTCCAGCAATTTATTGGTTACTTCAAGCTTCAGCAGTGAAGTAGTAGCTGTTGCCAGTTCGCGTTCGAGGTTATTGCGGATTTCGACTTGAAGCTCATCTACTTCACCTGACTCAACACCGAATAACTTAACAAATTCCGCATCAATCTCCGGCATTTCAGCGGCTTCAACAACATTAATTTCCATGCTGACTTTCGCGGTTTTACCAGCCAGCTCAGCAATTCTGAATCCTTCCGGAAAATCAACATCAACTTCTAGCGTATCCCCGGCTTTATGTCCCAGAGTAGCGTTCTCGAAAGCTTCGGGCATACCGCCGCCATCGGGCATCACCATAATGCGTTCTTTACCGCTTGCCGGATGCCGGATGTCGCCTGCTTCGGCAACAAACTCAAGTGCAACCCGGTTGCCTTTCTTTACCTTGCCTTTAACAGCGCCCCAAACGGCCCGTTGTTGCTGCAATGTCGTAATCATACCGCTAATATCTTTGTCACTAACTTTGGCGTTTGGTTTTTCGATTTCCAGAGCACTAATATCGGTTTCACCCATATCCGGAAACACTTCAAACTCAGCAGTGTATTCCAGGTCTCCGGCCATCAAGCTGTCGTTGATAGGCTCTACTTTAGGTCGCCCTACAGGCGCTAGGTTTTCCTGACGAAAGGCTTCACCCAGGCTTTCTTGAATCGTTTGACCAATAATTTCCTGACGAACCTGCTGACCGAAACGCTGTTTAACCACAGACATTGGCACCCGCCCTGGGCGAAAACCCTTGAGGCGGACTTCACGACTCATTTGTTTGAGTCGTGCAGAAATTTTGCTATCAATCTGTTCGGCGGGAACTTGAATTTTCATCAAGCGGCCGAGGGTGCCGGTGTTTTCAACTGATACTTGCATGTTTTTGTAATCCGTTAATTCTCTATTTTATAAATTTCAAGGGGAGATGCAAATAGAATCAAATGGTGCGAAAGGGGAGACTCGAACTCCCACTGGTTGCCCAACCAGAACCTAAATCTGGCGCGTCTACCAATTCCGCCACTTTCGCAGGCTGATTCTTCAGGCTCTATCCCTTGATATTATGCTGGGTTAAGTAAGACTATCTATATTGGTGGCCATGAAGGACTTGAACCTTCAACCAATAAATCAAGGAACCTCTGATCTATTCATGAATGAGCATATTGAACCTATAATTCCCAATAGCCGCGTTGGCAAGCACTAGCAATAGCGTTGCTATTACGAGCACTTACCGCCTTGCTCTTGAAAATTTTAATTCTCAATCTGCTTCACTCAGAATAAATCAGAGTCTCCTTATGAGTCTACTGCTCTGCCAATTGAGCTAATGGCCCGTCTCTCAGGTGTGCTGCCGCCCCACTCTGGAATTGGGGTGAACGACGGGGCTCGAACCCGCGACCGCCGGAATCACAATCCGGAGCTCTACCAACTGAGCTACGCTCACCACACTTAAACTTTCAAGGCCAGCACTCAACATAGTGGCGCGCCCGGCAGGACTCGAACCTGCAACCCTCGGCTTAGAAGGCCGATGCTCTATCCGGTTGAGCTACGGGCGCAATCGAAATCCTGTTTTAAAAAATGGTCGGGGTGGAGAGATTCGAACTCCCGACCCACTGCTCCCAAAGCAGTTGCGCTACCAGGCTGCGCTACACCCCGACGAAAACTATCCGCATAGTTTAACAAATTGCCAGAATAAACTCCAAAGAATTACATTCAGGTATCTACACTATATTTATACAGCTTCAGTGACTATTGATAAAATGGCGCGCCCGGAAGGATTCGAACCTCCGACCCTCTGGTTCGTAGCCAGATACTCTATCCAGCTGAGCTACGGGCGCGCACTTAAACTTTTATCTTCTGAACCTGTCGGCTCTAATCCTTCCGCAAGCGAAAGGATTATTTCGGGCATCCTGCCCTCAACCCTACGGGCCGCTTGCTACGCGCGCGTTCCGGTTTGTTCCAGACAAACCTGGTCGAACCTCCGACCCTCTGGTTCGTAGCCAGATACTCTATCCAGCTGAGCTACGGGCGCGCACTTAAACTTTTATCTTCTGAACCTGTCGGTTCTCACCCCAACATCAAAATAATTGTCTTGATACAAGGGGCGTGAATTATCGTTTCCAGTACATTATATGTCAATACTTTTTCAGTATAAATAGCCGATAATCAGTGTAATTGTAGTTTCTCCGCGTATTATCAATAAAAACACCAAGAAATCCCCGTAGTTATTGATTGCAAACCCATCTCAGCGTAAAATGCGCATCCCCACTTAAATAGTGTGGCACTGTTAGGTTAAGCCTGAAGTAACATGCAGCCGATACAACACAAAGAATACGGAGAGGTGTCCGAGTGGCTTAAGGAGCACGCTTGGAAAGCGTGTATGCGTTAATAGCGTATCGAGGGTTCGAATCCCTCTCTCTCCGCCAAATAAAAAAGGCTCCGCCAAAAGCGGGGCCTTTTTTATTTGATGGGGTTTGAGCCAGGATGAGAAACCTGTGC
>QIKG01000306.1 GCA_003232965.1 Oceanospirillales bacterium | reverse complement strand
GAGCCTATGTGACGAATGAAGAGCATAAGAAAGTGTTTTATACTGGAATACAAACTGCGTGAGACGGGCTGCAAAAACCGGCATTAAAAATCTGTTTGCGCAAGTTCAACTAACCGCTTACATTGCCCTACCAAAGAGCACAAAACAAGCCGCTATCGTGCCAGCCCTGTTTGTTTATGGCGTTAATTAAGGCGGCTTCTCCGGCACAAACAATCACTTTTTCTTGTGCTCTGGTGATACCGGTATAAAGACCAGGCTATCGAGTTGCGGCAGAACCAACATAACTTGTTTAAATTCTGAGCCTTGGCTTTTATGAATAGTCATGGCATACACTGTTTCATGTGCCGGTAAGCGACTGGGCGGTATGCTGCGAACTGAGCCGTTGAGGGTTATGAAGAACACCCGTAACTCGCCGTCCTCCGCGCGTAGAACCAGACCAATATCGCCGTTAAAGAGTCGCTGCTCGTAATGGTTGACTGTAATCATCACGGGTTTGCCGTGATACAGCTGCCGGTCAGCAACGCCTAACTGCTTTTCGAGCTTGCGATTGATGGCTTTAACCCCTTGTGGGCCTTCATGTACGGCGCAAAGCACGCGTAGGTGAGTTAATAAAGCCAATGCCTCCGCTGGGTTTGTGCTCTGCTGAACCTGCTTAAACAGGGGTAGCACCCGTTCAAGTAATAAAGCCTCCAGACTGGCTTCATTGTTAGCCTGCCAGTCGAGTTGTTCATCACCCAGTTGCAAAGTATTCAGCATCTGCTCACTATCACCGGCGTTAATCGCTGCTGCCAAGCGCCCGATGCCTTTGCTGGGATCAAAGCGGCGACTGTGCTGCAGAGTAATGACATGATTGCTCATATCGGTCAGCTTGGATTTTGCTACGGGCAGGCTATCGCCACACAGAGGGGCTAATTTATCTACCAGCGGCTGTGAGTACTCCCGCCCGCCAGTACCACAAAGGTCTGCCATTACCTGGCCGGCCTCAATTGAACCCAGTTGGTAACGGTCGCCTAATAAAATTAACCGCGCATGCGCTGGTAACGCTGCCAGAATACGCGCCATCATGGGTAAGTCGACCATAGAAACTTCATCGACAATTAACACATCAATAGGCAGTGGGTTTTTCCGGTTAAAATGCGGCATAACCCGCCCTGGCCGCATTTTAAGTAACCGGTGTAAAGTTTGGGCCTGCGGAATGTTTTCCAGCAAGGCAGCATCGGCCGCTAATACGGACTCTGTAAGTCTGCCTGCGGCTTTTCCGGTCGGGGCTGCAAGAGCAATACGCATGGGTTCTTCCGCATTTGCGTGAAATTGTTGGTCCACTAGCAAGCGTAAAATACGCGCAACGGTATAAGTCTTACCCGTGCCTGGACCACCACTGATAATACACAATCTATTAATCACCGCGAGACCGGCAGCAGCCCGTTGCCAATCAATACCATTAGCTGGCTGAGAAAATTGTTCTGTGAGACCTCGCTTTAACAAATCCAGATTAAGCCCCATCGGTCTAGATTGTTGTAAGCGCGCCAAGTCGGCAATAATTTGTTGCTCCCAGACATAATAACGCGCCAGATACAAACGGCTGCCAGCCAATACCAACGGCTGACCACCAGCATCTTGGTTAGCCACAATAGATACCGCCGTCAATGCTTCTAAATCAACCGACACACCCAAAGCTTCAAGGCTAGCATCAGTTTTAAGTGATAAACAAACATGCCCTTGTCGCAGGGCGGCGCTGGTGAGGGCAATAAACAAATCCAGATTTTCGATGGCTGTGCTTTCCAGCGCTAGCAGATGCTCTGCTAATTGCTGGTCTGCGCGGGTAATTAACTCCATTTGCAATGCAGTATTAATAGGTTTCGGCATAGTCTTAAAGCTCTCTTCCAAAACAGTCATCAAGACTAATGATGAGTTTCTCATCAGGGCGCCTGAACCAGATGCCATCGGTGCTGCCGGGCTTCATTCCGCGGGTAAATAAGTAATAAACACCACCGAAGTGCTCGGCAAAGGAATAATCAATCAGACGTTGTTGCAAATATCGATGCAGTGCCAAAGAATAAATTAAACCCTGTAGCGGATAATGGTGGATTTGCATGGCGGCATCAAGGCTGTTTTCGGCATAATCTTGTAATCTGTTGGATTTGTAATCTGCCAGATAATAACGCCCGTTATGCCGAAAAATAAGATCAATAAAGCCATGCATCATGCCCTTAAATTCAGGGAAGTTAAGTTGCGCTGCGGCATTTTCCCAGACGGGAAAATCAGCTAAAGCCCGTTGTAGCTTGGTTTGACTCAACTTCCCCACCGAAAAATAAAACTCCATTTCATCTAGCCGCTGTTGCCGCTCTAACTGCATTAGCTTTAAGCCTGCATCGGGCAAATCAGTGGCCAATACATTTTTAACCATGCTAAGCACAGTGTTGATTTTATCCGCGTTGATCTCAGTTAAGTTATAGCGTGCGGCCAAGCGCTGAATTTGCTCTGCCAAACTGGCTTCATCATACTGGCCAAAATCCAAATGCTCTAAAAGTTCATGTACAAACAAGCCAAAACCTGGGCCGGCAGGGAGTGCTTGAATTTTATCACTGCCAGGGGCGAGAGTGCTGCTACTGCTGGCATCATAATCCGGCCGCTCACTGGTTTTCCCCCGGGTTAGGCTGGAATAACTATTCACCCACCAGTTTTGTTCGATACTAGCTTTAAATAATTTGGCCACGGGTAAATTTATGGTATTTGTGTTGTAAGCGCGAAGTTGTGGCATCGCCGCTGGTGGTTCGTCCACCTCAATGCTTCCACCTGACGCCGAGGCTAATTGATCCAGACGGGAAAATATTTGCTCCTCGCTGCATTTACCCATATTACTTACAGCGTTTTCGCCAGGAAACAATAACCAGGCAAAGGCTGATTTATCTGCAGTATTTATTTTACCCATACTCATCACACAAAGCTTTGCAGCACGGGTGACCGCAACATAAAATACGCGTACATCTTCCGCCCTTAACTCTTTGAGTCGTAGCTGGTTAGCAGTCGCCAATTGTTTGGTATCAGCCGCAAACTGGAGGCAAGGCAGTTGGTTTTCATCATGATAATAAACAGCATTACCACGGATGGGCAAACTGGGTGGACTCCATGGAAAAGGAATATAGACAACCGGATATTCCAGGCCCTTAGAGGAATGCATAGTCACTATTTTTACCAAACCTGCATCACTTTCTAGGCGTAGTTTGGCGGCACCTCCACTCTTTGCGTGTTCAATTTCATCCAGTAGCCAGCGTAACAATTCTTCGATTCCCGGACGGCTAATGGACGCTTGCTGGCAAAGCTCCAACAGTTGCAGGAAGTTGGTTAAACAGCGTTCTCCATCAGCCCGGCTGAGCATGCGGGATGCCATTTTTTGCTGTTCAAACAGTTGTTGCAAGGCTTGCATAAAACCCTGTTTTTTCCAACTATAACGGCAATCAGAAAAGCCTTGTTGCAGTTGTTCCCAGTCACTGGCGTTCTCATTTAACGCCTGCAATTGCTGAGCGCTGTACCCAAACAAACGCCCAGCAAGAACAAAACGAAGTAATTTACTATCGTTACATTGCTCAATACTTTGCAAAAGATTCAGCAAAGCGTTAGCTTCTTCGGTTTCAAACACACTTTTATCTGAAAGGGTAACGCTGTTAATTCCTTTCGCGCGTAATGTTTTTTGCACCAGGGCAGCCTGGAAATGACTACGCACCAGCACGGCAATATCCTGCGCCTCTACAGACCGTTCGCCGATCTTCACATTTCGCGACTTATCCAGCAACATCAGAATATGATTGGCACAATAGCGTGCCGCTTCCTCACGGGCCGCACCAATATGAACAGTACCGTTTTTGGAGTTTTGTTCGGTAGATTTCAGTTTCCAGACAAGTAAGGGGGCTGGCTCTACGCCATCAATGCTAAACAATTCAATATCTGCCCGTGGCGAGGGCTGTACCGGCTGGTACTGGATGGCATCCTGGATAAATGCCTGAGACTGTTGCCTAAACAGGCAGTTTACTGCTTGAATAAGGCGGCTACCGGAGCGCCAGTTGACCCCCAGTGAGTAGCGTTGATCGGCGTCTTTAGCCGCCTGCATATAGGTAAAAATATCACCGCCGCGAAAGCTGTATATTGCTTGCTTGGGATCGCCGATAAGATACAGGCCTGTAGTGTTCGCCTGCGCGTATATTGTGCTGAAAATACGGTACTGAACGGCATCGGTATCCTGAAACTCATCAATCATGGCAACCGGATAGCGGTCGCTCAATTGAAGTGCCAGTTGTTTGCCCTGCTCGCCTTGTAAAGCATTATCCAGTTCGCTCAACAGGTCGTTAAAATAAAGCTGCTGGGCTGCTCTTTTAGCTTCGCTCAGGTGTTGCTTGATAAAACCACGGGTTTCCAGCAGGAAAGCCGTTTTATACTCCGACACAATTTGGTCAATTGCTTCAATTTGTTGTTGATAATTTGAACAGATCTGAAAAAACGAATTTTCCGGAGCAACAAAGCCTTTTTTCATTTTTGCTTGTATATTTTCGATAGTCAGCAGTTCAAATTTTTCGCCCATGTTTAAGCGGCTGGCCGTGTTTTTTGCCGCACAAATATTTTCAACAGAATTAAGTGCTTTTTCTACTGCTTTTTGATTGTAGCTTTGGCGATTAAGGCCGCTATCTTTTGTCAAAATTTCACCGACTTGCCTAGCTTCTTGCTTCCAGCTACTAACCAGTGCCTGGTGCAGGCTTTTTAATCCAGTGATTTCTAATTGCAGTTGTTTTTCCAGGAGAGAAGCCGGCCTTGTTATTGGCAAAAGCGTCACTTCATCGAGCTGTAGATGTTCGTTGATTGCGGTTAATAAGGTAGCTGGCGTGCTCCACTGTGCAATCAGTAATTTGCTGATTATTAGGCTCGACTTTTTATTTCCAAACCATTGCCGCCAGCAATCTTCTGCTGCCTGTTGGCGCAGCATGTCTTCATCTTCTATAAAATTCAGCTCGAAAGCCATGCCAGTGGCAAAGGCATTGTCCTGCAACATGCGTTGACAGTAGCCGTGAATCGTAAACACCGCCGCTTCATCGATACTGACCACTGCTGCCCGCAAGCGTATTTCATCTAGGCTCTTAAATTCCTCGCGCTGTTTTAGCCAAGTGGTCAGTTTAGGCTCATCTTTATAACAGGCTGCCGGATCTGTTGATTGCAAGATTGCCAAAGCTTGTTGCACCCGTAAACGAATTCGCAAACGGAGTTCTTCGGTGGCATCTTTGGTGAAGGTAACCACCAGAATTTGCTCTACTGTTAAGGCTTTTTCCAGCAATTGGCGCAGATACAAAGTAGTGATATTGTAAGTTTTCCCGGTCCCCGCGCTGGCCTCAATCAGGGCAATACTATCCAGCTGCATGGCATAGGGTTCAAGCTCTACCATTGCGCCTATTGAGTTTCCCGAATGCATCATTACACCTCCACCTGATGATCAACAAGGGGTTGGTAAACTCGACATGCTAGCGCTTGGAATTCCTGATCCAGAGGATCCCTATCACGGTAAAGTACCGCAATCGCTTTATCCTCACGCTCACCTGGACTACCAGAATAATCTGAACCTAGCCACTTTAGCCGCCAGTTTTTATCCTCATTGCAGCAGGCCCAACTGGTTTTGGGGAAAAAGGGTAAAGGTTTTTGCAAGCCACTGGCGTAATCATCCAGCAAGATGAGTAAGAATTTTTTTGCTGCGGTGGCATTCAATGGTTTCAAATACATAATTTCATTATCCGCCAAGATTACACTTTGACCCGATTCCGGCAAACTTATCGCTACCAGTAAATGCTGAATCCATAGCGACAGGCGGTCAACTGGGCGTAATTTCCCTACCCGATAGGCAATCACTCCAGTGGCGTTAAACGGTTGAATTTCACCACTAAGATGATAGCGTCCAATGATGATATCGATAGGCAGGGGTGCAACCGCAGGTCTTTCGGCCAACAACGGGGCTAACTTTTGATACACCTTAGTGACTGCCTTAGACGTGTTTGCAGATACGATTTCTGCGGATAAACCGTGTGGTAAGCGACCGCTACCCCGGTATAACTTAAACGCCAACTCTTCTGATTGACCACTAAGCTGATTTTCTAAAACATCCGCTTTAAGTTTCCAATCTTCAAGGTAGTCAAGTTTGAACGGCTCCTGATCTTGAATAATATCGCCTTCGGCAGGCAAGCGCATACCCAGTTGCTGGCGTAAATAGGCAGCCGCCGGGTTTTTGAAAAACCGAATCAATTCATCAAGCCGAACATCGATTATGCCATCCGGCACTTCGAGTACTACCTCTTCATCTCCCGGATAAAATGCCTGTGTTGATGTATTGCCTAGTTGAATTGCCCAACTTTTATCGTAACTGAAAAGCTCAGGCTGTCCTGGATTGAAATAACCGGGGTTAAATGGCTGTAGCGGATGTTGTGTGAAAAGTTGCTCTGACAAAGCTGGGCTTGCACCTGGGTAACAAGCATCAAGATAACTCATAAGTTCATTGATGGTTTCAGCCGGCAGGCTTTGCTTGTCTGTACGCACATTCCGACTTTGGTAGCTTATAAATAAACAATCCCTGGCTGAACACACCGATTCTAGAAAAATATAACGGTCGTCCAGGCGACGTGAACGATCCCCACGCTGAGGGTTTTCTCGCATTAGGTCAAAAGCATTTACTGGTTGCCGACGCGGGAAGTCGGCCTCGTTCATGCCCAACATATAGATAACCCGAAACGGCAGGCTACGCATAGGAATTAAATTACTAAACGTTACCCCGCCGTGTAAAAAACCCGTTGCATTGCTGGCATCATCCAAGCTTTCGTTTAACAACTGACGGACTACCGATAGCGACAACTTACTATTAAAGCCACCCTGCTCTGCTTCATTCAGGCATTGGTCCAAGGATCCAGAGAGCAGCCTGAACAAATCACTATCCTCGTCATTACCCTGGCCAAAAAACTGCGCAAACATTCGCAATAGATCCGCACGCCAATGTTCCAAAGATCGGTCTACAACAAGTGCTTTGCGCCAGTAATCCAGACGCGCCAGCAAACTTTGCAAGGCAGCGATTATTTGTAACTCGTTACTTTCCACATCCAGATACGGAACCCGGGATGAATACATCAATTCTTCGGCATCTACCGGACTGACGATACCAAGGAACAAACGCTGCAAACCAAACTGCCAACTGTGTAGGCCATCATCGCCCGGCAAGCCCAAATCAACACGGTGGGCCGAATCAGCCGCCCAACGAATACCGCTTTCGTGTACCCAACAGCGAACCCGCTGCAAATCTTGAGTTTCAAAGCCAAACTGCTGTTGCAACGCCTTTACTTCTAGCAATGCCAACACATCGTTGGCACTGAGGCGACTTTCAGGTAATTTTAGTAAGTAACGAACCGCCTCTGCCAAGGCACTATCAGTCCCGTGGGTACGATCGGCAATACTAAAAGGAATTTTTTGTGTCTTTTCCGCATTCTCAAAAACCGCTTCGATCAGTGGTACATAAGCTGCCATATTGGGCGCCATCACCAATATTTCCCGAGGCTTTAGATCTTCGATCGCATCAAAACAACGCAATAAATTGTTATGTAAAACCTGGACTTCACGCCATGGCGTATGCGTGCCATGTAGCTGAATGGATGGCCATGGCTCTTCAATGAATTCACGCTTACTGGCTCTGCCATCTTGCAGATTCAAGATATCTTTTTGCACCGCATGAAGCATTCCCGTGGCCAAAGGCTCGCGGAAATCATCCTCAGCGGTAGCATCCAATTCTAATAGTTGATCAAGGTAGGCCTGACCGATATGCCCCATAGATGCTAACAGGGGATTGCCCAGGTCCAGAAATGCTGCAAACGGGTCGCCATCTTCAGCAAAAGCCCGGGCGCGCCTGAGTTGGGATTTTTCACTGCGGATATCAGCCCAATAGTCTACGGATAAGTTGAGATGCGAGATGCTGATATCAAGGTGCTGCCCCAGTAGTTTTAGAATCCCCATATACACCGGTGCCAGTGCGTTTAAGCCAAAGAAACTCACTCGCTCGGGGAGGTATTCCGATTGCCGTGGAGATTGCTGCATTGCAATAGCCAGTTGCTGTAATAAACGCGCGCGATGTTTGTTTTCTGCTTCAGTTAGACTGCGCCAAAGTAACGCCTGCCAGTGGGAGTCTTCGCCGTCTTCCCATGCCAGCACCATTTCCGGCCGGTACACCAGGTATTGGTCAAAACTATCGGCGATTCGTTGGCACAGTTGAAACAAGCGTAGGCCAGGATCAGTGCTGTTAATGTAGTGTTTGAGTTCCGAAAATGCGGGTTTTTCGAGCAGTCCTGGTAATTTGGAGTGAATTCGCCAGAGCAAGCTGCTGGAATCGAATAAGGATTGTTCCTGCCCCGGAAGCCAGGCGCGTAACACCCGCCAGAAAAAAGGTCCGGGTGTAAGTAACTCCAGATTAGCAACCACCCCATTACGCGTAGCCAGATAGTGCGATAACCAGCGCCCCATGCCAGGATTTGGGACAACAATTTGCTGAGGGCTCAGCGGGTCACTTTCTGCATTTCCCAAACGGGTGGCTAGGCCCTCGGCAAGCACTTCAAGAATATTACTTTGCTGTAAACTTATCATTAAGACAAGTGTACCTAATCCTATTCTCAAAAATTGAGAATATGCGAATTAATCTGTAGTAACTTTAAACAAGCTCCTATGACGCTAGTCCAGCAGTCAAGCACTTTAATTGATTAAGGCGCTGTTTGCGAACAACACCAAACCGCTAACGAATGACAGTTCAAAAACTCCGCAACTAAATTTGACTCAACAAATGCAGACCCGCTCAGCGCACTAGACAGGTGTGAATCTGCTAACCACCCCCAATGATTTAAATTGGATGCAGTCAGTGCCACGCCATCACATGTCATTTGAGTAGCAGAATTTCCTGGTCGTGCTGTATCACAAACACTGAGTGAGCCACCCGATTCGAGGTCCGCCCGGCTACAGACCCAAGTACCCGCAGGGCAAGCATCTGCAGCGGACCCCCAATCCACTGTATTGAAAGAAAGCCCATAATCAATAGATCCCGCTGCACAGAGTCCTGATTCTTCGCCGGTAGTTCCGTATCGTTTTGTATTTGGCCTGCCTTTGCCCCATAAACGCGGGTTTGTTGCCGCATCAACCGTGCGAACTTCCCCCTCTACTGTGAGCCCTGGCTGAGCGGCTGTAACCACACTGGCGATACTAACACCTGTACTCATTGGCTCGTTTTCATCTGCATTTGCGAGCACTGAAAAAAGAACCAAAAACCCAACAAGGGTATAAATAACAACAGCTTTCATGGCCGATACACTCCCTATACTTGTCTGTGACTGCATATAAGTGTAGGTGATAAACATAAATTTGTCATCTCGCGGGCTCTAACGGTGCGGTCTTTTGGTTCTTATCAGAAAAAACACTGTAGATGAAAAACCACTATTTAATTTGCTTTGATTAGGGTGAACGCAGTTGATATTCAAGAAAATCTGTTTAACTTGTAAGCGATCAACTCAAAATTATAAATTATGTGGTCAGCTGTTTTCAACAACGGTGATAAACTGCAAAACCTATGCTCAAGACCTGAAGTTATTGCGGGTAATCCCGATGATTTGCCAGATATACACTGGGATGATGAAATGAAATCGAAACCATAAACTTCAGCACACTGTATTGCAGTGGGGAAAAGACAATTACGGAAGAAGGTTCTCTCGAAGATGGCAGTGGCGAAAATACATATTCTGCGGCCAGTGATTGCAAGTGGTTAATTACAGCACCGGAAGGCAAAGTTATTCAGCTGGAATTTGTCGAGTTTGATACGCAGGCTAAAACAGATTTCATTTATTTTTTTGATGGCAATGGAACGCATGAAAATATCGTCGGTCGGTTTAGTGGCCCGGAGATACCACCAGTACTTACAAACTGGCGTAATCAACTGCTGGTCTGGTTCGTTACTGACGGTAATGTTGAGGGTCAGGGCTGGCGGACAAATATACGCTTTGTTGATCCAGTCAAAGATTAATGCCGACCAGCTAACTCCAAATCAGCCTATCATTTGGTATCTTAAACAGCTACACTAGCTAATCGGCAAGAGCACTATAATAGTGTTGTGAAAAAATACAAAGTTATTATCATCGGTAGCGACTTTGGCGGGCAATGTGCTGCCATCAATTTATTTAAGCAGGGCATCAGCGACTTTATCATTCTTGAGAGGCGTGACTTTGTGGGCGGCACCTGCTGTCAAAATTCATATCCCGGTGCTGCTGTTGATGTACAGTCGCCACTGTATTCCTTCTCGTTTAAGCCTTATCTCTGGTCGCAAATGTATGCCGAGCAATCAGAGTTGGAACACTATACTCGGTTGATTATTGACAAGTACAAATTAGGCGAAGGGTATAGGAAGAACAAAGGCCCTTTTCCATGAAATCGACGAGTACTGAATAACCTTTCAACTCGGTATTTCAGCCCAGTCGGCATAAAATTTCATCTTTTGGGCGCTGGAGATTAGATCTCACTCAATAACGCTTCTATTTCCGTTCAATCTCTAGGTTCGGAGCGAAAGATACTGTGCTGCTCCCGAAGAGAACAACTATCCTGACACAGGGGGGCTGGAACTGTTTTGTAATAGCTAACCCTAACTTTACGTTCAGCAACATCAAAATCACACCTAGTTTGGACAAGATATGAGGTGAAACAAGAAACTTGATTATAAGATGAGCACTCCCACTAAATCAGTAAAGCTTATTCAACCTATCTGAATGACGTCCAATATCGCTCTAAATTGTGATATTGATCATGTTCTAACGAATACGACTCCAAACTAAAGTAATTATCCAACGGATACGACTTAACCACCAGTAGATTCGGGAGTTCTCTCTATCTCGCTTCTTAAACTCAGGAGGTTGGGGCGGGTTGTCTAGCCACTTTTTTGTTGCCCAACCGCGTTCTTTTGCCCCCCATGCGATTTCTTTAGTTCTAGAAAAGCAAAGTGGTGATTGAATTTCTGTATATTCACCAATACTTTTTGCCTTGGTTCTTTTCACAATGGATGAAGACTCTAGCACTTGCTTAAGATTAGCATGTTTAGAAATATCCTTTTGGTGGTGAAATTCCCACTCCCTAGCTTTTTTCCAACCATCTTCAGGCACTATCCCATTGAGTAGCCTCGGAGCTAGCAGAAACGTGGCGATTGCAGTCAAGGAGGTTGAGACTTTCCCCCCTCCATTAAAATGAGTCATGAGGGCTCCATAGGCGCCGAGTAATCCGGTACATAAGTCATTGACAGGTACAGGTAATAGCTCAGGGGCTGATTTTCCATAATCTGCTTGCATTCCCGTTACTGCTTGGACAGTTTGTTCCCAGCCTGGACGCCGTCCCCATATTCCTTTGCTGCCAAAGGCAGAGATTGATAACAAAGTTTGAGTGCTCGCT
>QIKG01000273.1 GCA_003232965.1 Oceanospirillales bacterium | reverse complement strand
CCTACCCTTATTAGTTTTTTAGGTTTCACTGGATACCAGCCTTCGCCGGTATGACGAGGAGGAAGTTAACGGGGCAACAGTGCAATAAAAAAACGAATCGCAGCCATCGAAGCCACGGTTGTTTCGTTTGCTGCGGTATCAAGAGCCTGTGCAATATGTATATTTCCATCTGGGGGTTTGGCTTGCCATAGTTGGCTAGCTATAAAATCTAGTAAATGCGATAATTACGGGCTGAAATCAGATCTTAATCAACACTTATTTTTGACACGCTAGTGTCACACGAGGGCATAAACATGGATTTTTTGAAACAACTGGGTATCAACGACTACAACCCCGGCGCCTACTTTGGTAATGGTGAATGGTCAAAAACTAAAGATGCCGGCATAATCGAATCGATTAATCCGACAACCGGTGAAGTTATCGCGCGCGTTTATGCTGCATCCGACGCCGATTATGAGCGGGTGATAGAGAATTCCCAACGAGTGTTTGCCGAATGGCGAAAAATTCCAGCACCAAAGCGCGGCGAGGCTATTCGCTTGGTGTCTAACGCCCTGCGTGAAAAGAAAGATGCCCTCGGTAGTCTGGTTGCCATGGAAATGGGGAAAATCAAAGCAGAAGGCGATGGTGAAGTTCAGGAAATGATTGATATCGGCGATTTCGCCGTTGGCCAATCGCGGATGATGTATGGCTTGATGATGCATTCTGAGCGCCCGGATCACCGCATGTACGAGCAGTGGCATCCACTTGGCCTGGTCGGCATTATTTCCGCGTTTAACTTCCCGGTAGCAGTCTGGGCCTGGAATGCATTTCTAGCAGCCATTTGCGGCAATGTAAGCATCTGGAAACCTTCTCCAAAAGGTGCCTTATGTGGAGTGGCGGTACAAAATATTTGTAACGAAACCCTGGAAGCTAACGGTTTTCCACCTATCTTCCTGTCGTTCATTGAAACTGGTCACCAACTAGCGGAAAAATTCGTTGAAGACAAACGGGTCAACCTGATTTCCTTTACAGGATCTACCGAAATTGGTCGCGGCGTGGGTGAAAAGGTTGCTAAACGCATGGGTAAAAGCTTGCTTGAACTGGGCGGCAATAACGCATTAATTATTGATGAATCAGCTGATCTTAAACTGGCTATACCGGCCGTTGTATTTGGCGCAGTCGGCACTGCCGGACAACGCTGCACCTCAACACGCAGACTGTTTGTGCATGAAAATATTTATTCCAGCGTAATAGAAAAACTGGTTAATGCTTACGGCCAGGTTGTTGTCGGTGACCCGTTGGATGAAGCCACTTTGATGGGGCCGTTAACAGATGAAGCAGCCGTTCAGCGTTTTCAGGATGCGATAAGCTCCGCTACAAATGATGGAGGCGAGGTGCTTTACGGCGGTGAACGCATGGGTAACGAAGGCTGTTTTGTTAAGCCTGCTATTATCAAAGCCGAAAATCACTGGCCTATCGTGCAAGCTGAAACATTTGCCCCGATTCTCTATGTTATTCCGTTCAAGACGGTTAAAGAAGCTGTGGATCTGCAAAATGATGTTGCTCAGGGACTGTCTTCAGCCATCTTCACCAGAGACTTACGCAACGCTGAAATTTTCCTCTCCTACAGCGGTTCTGATTGTGGCATAGCCAATGTGAATATCGGCACTTCTGGTGCAGAAATCGGCGGTGCATTCGGTGGTGAAAAAGAAACCGGTGGTGGGCGTGAATCAGGTTCGGATGCATGGAAAAATTATATGCGCAGACAAACCAACACCATAAATTGGTCATTGGATCTGCCCTTGGCTCAGGGTATCAAATTCGATCTCTAATTTGGGTAATGTGATCCTAATGAGTAACAATCAATGAGTCTCTATAAGCTACTGCGTAAAGGGTTTTTCAAAGTCCCGCCGGAAACGGCTCATGATATGGCGCTTGAAAGCCTGAAGCTGGGTAATGATATTGGCTTCCGCAGTTGGTTATTTCGAGATCCGGCAGCGGATCCCTGTACGGTAATGGGGATAGATTTTCCCAACCGTGTAGGTATTGCTGCCGGCCTGGATAAAAATGGCGACTATATCGACGCCCTTGGTGGTCTGGGTGTCGGCTTTCTGGAAATTGGCACGGTTACCCCTAAGCCACAATCAGGCAACCCGCGCCCGCGTTTATTCCGCCTGCCAAAATCGCAGGCCATTATTAATCGTATGGGGTTTAATAATAAAGGCGTAGATCACCTGGTTAGGCAGGTTGAAAAACGTCGTTGGAAAGGTGTTTTAGGTATTAATATCGGCAAAAATAAAGACACCCCAAATGCACAGGCTGTTGATGATTATTTGATTTGTCTCGAAAAAGTTTATGCTCATGCCGACTATATCGTCATCAACATCTCCTCTCCCAATACCCCGGGACTACGAGATTTACAAGGGGTTAAAGACCTCGATAAGTTACTTTCCAAATTAAACCAGCGACGCAAGAAACTTACTGAAGAACATGGTTTCCGGATACCTTTTGCGGTTAAGGTTGCGCCGGATTTAATCGAGGAAGATATTCAGCCGATGGCTGATTGTATTGCCAAGAATGAGATTGAAGCCGTTATCACCACCAATACCACGATTGATCGGCAAGTGGTCAGCGGCCAACAACATGCTGAAGAAGCCGGTGGGCTCTCTGGTGCCCCGCTTCTACATTCAGCAAACCAAACACTCAAATCGTTTAGAAAAGCATTGCCTAAAAAAATAAATCTAATCGGCAACGGCGGAATAATGTCGGGCATTGATGCATTAGGCAAGCGCCAACTGGGTGCTGATCTGGTGCAAATCTACACCGGATTTATTTATCAAGGCCCAGGATTGATCGCAGATATCGCCAAAGAAATTTCTGGTTCACGGATGCCACCGCCGACTAGATGAAACAGCTGCCCGCCACCCAACTAAAAGATCACAACAGTTTTTCAGTAGCAGCAAACTGCCAGCGCCTGTTTGTACTGGACCATCTGCAAGACCTTGCTCAACTAACCCAAATGCCGCTGCATAAACCGATGATGCTGGGTGCAGGCACGAATATATTATTTGCCACTGATTATCCCGGCGATATCATCTTGAATCGTTTACAGGGTCGGCAAATCATAGATGCTACCGATAAACATGCTTATGTGCGCATCCAGGCTGGAAATAACTGGCATGAATCCGTAATCTGGGCTTTAGAGCAGGGTTTATCAGGCATTGAAAACCTCGCCTTAATTCCCGGCACGGTTGGGGCCGCACCTATACAAAACATAGGTGCTTACGGTGTAGAGCTCAGCGATAGCCTAGAGTTGGTTGAAGCCTGGGATAGAAAACACATGCGCGCGGTTATGCTCAAAGCTAATGATTGCCAGCTGAGCTATCGTGATAGTATTTTTCGTCAACAAGCAGATCGCTTTTGGATTCTCAACATCACCCTGAAATTATCCCGTAAACCACGACTGCGTCTTGGTTATAGCGGGCTAAAACAAAAGCTGGATAGTATGGGTATTGCTAACCCCCTACCCGGCGATGTTGCGGCTGCGGTTTGTTCTTTACGCCGCGAAAAGCTCCCAGACCCCACACTGCTGCCCAATGTTGGGTCGTTTTTCAAAAACCCGATAATCGAAAACACCCACTTGCAGCAACTGCTTGAGGATTACCCGGAACTACCCCATTGGGATCAAGGGGATAAAAGCAGTAAAATCTCAGCTGCCTGGCTAATCGAAAAATGCGGGTATAAGGGTTACCGCAAAGGTGCTGCGGGTATTTCAGATAAACACGCGTTGATTCTTGTTAATCACGGCAGTGCATCAGGAATAGACCTTTGGCAACTCGCTAAAGAGATACAAAATGCGGTTCAGTCTGAATTTAAGCTATCTCTACAGGCAGAACCGCGTATTATTCACAGCAGTTAACCAATCAACACTATACTTACCAGTATGCAAACAGGAGATTCCATGACTATTCACTCAACTAAATTCAAGCTAATCGCTTTGCTCAGTATCAGCGTGTTCTGGCTCAGCGCCTGTAAAACCACGCCCGAATATTCCAGCCCAAGTAAAGCTGCGGCCTCGCAAGCTAGCGAAACTGCACAACAACTTGCAGAGAAATACATTACCCCGGAGCACTTGATAAGAGATATTGAAATCCTCTCCTCTGACCGCTTTGGTGGCCGCGCACCTTTTTCTGAAGGTGAGAAATTGACGGTTGATTACATCGAACAGAAATTTATCGCCAACGGCTTACAGCCCATGTTTGGTGACAGTTACCGACAAGCGGTTCCGCTAGTATCCATTACCCTAGACCCTGCCACCGTAAAAGCCGCCATTACCCAGAGCAATCAGCGACGGAGTCTGAAATACGGGCCTGAAATCATGCTGGGTACCAGTCGTGTCGTGGAAAGCATTGATGTAGAAGAAAGCCAAGTGGTATTTGTAGGTTACGGTATTGTTGCCCCGGAATATGAATGGGATGATTATAAAAATTTGGATGTAGAAGGCAAAATCGTAATGATGTTGGTTAATGATCCCGGCTTTGTAACGCAGGATCCAGAGCTTTTCAAGGGCAATGCGATGACATATTACGGTCGCTGGACATATAAATATGAAGAAGCTGCTCGTCAGGGCGCCAGCGGTGCGATTATTATCCACGAAACCGCACCTGCATCATACCCATGGAAAGTCGTCTCCTCTTCATGGTCCGGCCCACAATTTGTTTTGGACAGCGCCAACGGAAATATCGACAGACTGCCGTTTGAAGCATGGGTGCCTTATGCAATTGCTGACCAATGGGTAACCGCATCCGGGATGAATCTAGAAAACCTCAAGCAGAAAGCGCTATCAGCGAACTTTGAGTCAATCCCTCTCGACATCAATCTCTCGGTTCACCTGGACAACACGCTTGAAAAAGCCAAATCCTATAATGTCGGCGCAGTTTTACCCGGCAGTAAAAACCCTGATGAACTGTTTTTCTATATGGGTCATTGGGACCACCTGGGAGAAGATGAAAGTGGCGAGCACGCGGCCGATAATATCTTTAATGGTGCAGTTGATAATGCCAGCGGTGTTGCTGGAGTGCTAGCGCTTGCCAACACATTTTCACGGCTGCCGCAGGCTCCAGCCAGAAGCATTGGATTTCTTGCAGTAGCAGCTGAGGAATCCGGATTGTTAGGCTCTGCCTACTACACCGCCAATCCGCCATTCCCCATGAATAAAACCATTGGTGGTATTAATATGGATGCGATGAATGTGTATGGTTCAACCGAAGATATTATTGTAGTTGGCTATGGCAGTTCCAGTCTGGAGGACACACTCAAAGGCAATGCCACACTCCAAAAGCGTACAGTAGAAACGGAGCCCTTCCCTGAAAAAGGTTATTTTTATCGCTCTGATCACTTTAATTTTGCCAAGCGTGGAGTACCGGTTTTATATGCCAAAGGCGGGGTAAAACACTTGGCTGAAGGCGAACAATATATGCGCGATTTATATGCTGACTACACCAGCAACCGCTATCACGCGCCTGCTGATGAAATCACCGACAGCTGGGACTTAAATGGCCTCGTAGATGACCTCAAACTGTTTTTTAATATCGGCCTGCAACTAGGCAATGACAGCAGCTGGCCACACTGGTATGAAGGTAACGAATTTAAAGCCATTCGTGAAGCCAGCATGAGTAACAACTAGTGCTGGATCGGGAAAGTTCCCGAAGCTTATTGCGGAAAGTTAAAGCCGCAGACTCTCTTGAGTCTGCGGATATTCATAGGGCAATCTGTTTGCTAGATGAGCAGGACGATTTCTGGCAGGCTGATAATGGTCGTAGTCACCTTACGGCCTCTTGTTGGATTTTGAGTCCGTCGCTGGATGCCATTTTATTACTGCACCACCGCAAGCTAAATCGCTGGCTGCAACCGGGCGGTCACATTGAAGCACATGACAACAGCTGGCTTGAGGCTGCACTGCGTGAAGCCCGCGAAGAAACCGGGATTGAAAATTTCCAGCAATTAGCACCCGGTATTTTTGATTTTGATATCCATACCATCCCTGCCCGTGGGAGTATCCCAGAGCATCAACACTACGATGCGCGCTTCCTACTACAGGCAGAACAATCAGAGATACACTTTTCAGATGAATCAAACGATCTGCAATGGTTCAGCCCGGATAAGGCAGCCAGTCTTATCGGCGGTGATCCAGTAATGGATCGGATGCTGGAAAAAACCCGCTTATTGATGGAGTCTAAAAGGCGCTAATACCGGTTAATTCACGACCTACTGCCAGTTGGTGGATAGTTTCTGTACCTTCGTAAGTAATCACACTCTCAAGATTAAGCATATGCCTGATGGGACTGTATTCGGTAGTAATGCCGAATCCCCCAAGTATATCGCGGGCATCGCGGGCAATATCCAGCGCCATTCTGACATTATTCCATTTGGCTAAATTGACTTGCGTATGCGCCATCTTACCTGCATCTTTAAGCCGTCCTAATTGCAGCGCTAATAATTGCGCAGTGGTGATTCTGCGCGCCATATCGGCCAAACGCAGCTGAATTGCCTGGTTAGCGGCTAACGGCCGGCCGAATAACTTACGCTCTTCGGTGTATTTGATAACTGTGTCAAGGCAGTCCTGAGCACAGCCTATCGGTCCCCATGAAATACCAAAACGCGCCTGGGTTAAACAAGATAAAGGACCTTTTAATCCTTTCACACCCGGTAACCTGCTGGAATCAGGCAGGCGAACATTATCAAAATATAATTCAGAAGTGGTAGACGCTCGCAATGACATCTTGCCATGAATATCCTGAGTGACGAAACCCGGCATATCCTTTTCTACCAAAAACCCCTGAATGCCGTCTGATGTTTTAGCCCAGACAATCGCAATATCTGCTACAGAGCCATTGGTTATCCACATTTTAGCGCCGTTTAACAACCAGTCATCACCATCCTTTTTGGCATGGGTGTTCATATTGGCAGGGTCAGACCCACCCTGTGGCTCAGTTAAACCAAAACAACCGATCACCCGCCCTGCCGCCATTTCCGGTAACCAGCGTTGTTTTTGTTCATCTGTACCAAAACTGTAAATTGGATACATGCACAAGCTGCTTTGCACCGAAACAAAACTGCGTAAACCGGAATCACAGCGTTCTAACTCTTGACAAATAAGGCCATAGGAAACAGCATTTAAGCCTGCACAGCCGTAACCCTCAAGACTGGAACCGAGCAAACCCAAATCAGCTATCTCAGCTATAAGCTCTGTAGGAAAACGAGATTCATTAAAACACTCAGCAATCAACGGCATCGCGCGCTCATCAACCCAGTGAGCCACACTGTCCTGAACCATCTGCTCTTCTTCAGTCAGCAGCGAACGAACATTGAAAAGGTCGAGTGGATTCAGCTTTGCCATAATAAATTTTCCGAGAAGGTATTAATTAGAGGAGAGTAATCCGATATTTTATCATCAGCGACTGGAAAATAGTCAAAATTGATGTCTTTCTTTTCTTTCAGTCTTCAGACCTCGTGCAATTTTTGCAACGCTATGTTGATTTCTTGTCTATGAGTTAAATTAACAAGAAGCTGCGGTAGGTTCGTTACTTGGTCAGCCCCAACATTAACCGATTATTCAGTTACAACTTGAATTCAGATTTATAGACAATGCCACCTTTCATAACAAAGCCTACATTTTCCATCACTTTTATATCCTTTAGGGGGTTACCTGGAACGCCAATAATATCTGCCAACAAGCCTTTCTCGATTTTTCCTCGATTCTTTATCCCCATTAAGTCTGCCGCATTAATCGTCGCCGTTTGAATCGCCTCAATTGGTTGCATACCGAATTTAACTAATACAGCAAATTCTTCTGCATTACGACCATATGGATAAAGACCCGCATCAGTACCAAAAGCGATTTTCACATTTTCCTTTATAGCTAATGTCATACTGTTTGCAATAAAACTTTTCACATATTCATTTTTAATGTGTACTTCTGGTGGCAGGTCATATTCTAGAAACCATTGAAAAATGGTTGGAACGACATAGGTGCCATTTTGCTTTAATATTTTAATCGTCTCCGCATCCATCATTGAGGCATGTTCTATAGAATCTATACCCGCATTGGAGGCGGCAATAATTCCTTCTTTACCATGGGCATGACCTGTTACTTTGACCTTCTGCCTGTGTGCTTCCTCAACAATAGCGCGTAATTCCGCTTGGCTTAATTGTAGAATACCGGCATTTGACCCAGCGCTCATAACCCCGGAGGTTACGCAAATTTTAATCGACTCAGCACCATGCTTAATCTGATAACGAACCGCTTTGATTAATCCATCTACACCATCAGCAATCCCGGAGCGATAGTCCATTTCTAGCAGCCCTGGCTTGAAACGTGTGACATCACAATGTCCACCGGTGATGCCAATAGCATGACCCGATGGAATAACCCTCGGTCCTTCAACCCAGCCTAAATCGGTAGCCTTAGCTAGTTCCACATCAACAAACCCTGGGGAACCCAGTTCGCGTATAGTGGTAAAACCGGCTAATAATATTTTCCGGGCATTGCGAACACTACGCATTGCATAGAATCCAGTAGATTTAGTGGCCGACTCATACTGCCAGCCATCAACATCCTCATAGGCAACATGGGTATGTAAATCCATCAAGCCAGGCATTAATGTCATATCACCTAACTCTATAACTTTAGCATCACGGGGTAATGTCTTGGGATCAACCGCGGTTATTATTCCGTCAGTTATGACAATCCTCGCTGGAGCAAAAATACGACCTGAACTGACATTAAGCCAACGATCGGCTTTAAGCACTATTGTTTCCGCTGCTACTGGCGCTACAAAACCAAACAACAGCAATGAAACTATGGCGACAAACCTAAGTTGAGTATTTATCACAGAGTTACTCCTTCTATTTATTATCATCACACTGAGAATTAGCAAGACATTGGCAGACAAGTATCCTAGCATAACAATTGTCTGTAATTTCATAGAATACTTAAACTTAAATCAAGTTGCGTTTCCGCTATATCAAGCATGGGAAGCTTAGAGGCTTTAGATGGATTTGAGCTAGATGCGGTTGATTATTTGTTAAAACCGATTGGAGATAATTACAAAGATCAAATAACTGGCGCTTTTTTTCAACGAACTAACAATTAAAAACCCCATCTGTAGTGGACAAGTAGCTTGGCCATTACAGATGGGGTTAACTTGGGGCTTCTATATAAAAACGAATGGAGGTGGCCGATCAAGCCACCCCTATTTTTTCACTCATGCTCCCACTTCTGTTTACCGGAGAGCCGGGCTAGGAGTTCACTCCTAAGCTGCGGCGCAGACCTAGCACGCCAATACCGGCCATCAACAACAACATTAGCAATAACGCCCAGCGGTCGAGGGTTGGGATTGGGATTGGTATAGCGCAGCCGCCACCTGGAATTGGGTTAGCCAAGTTTGCATTGAAACTGCAGCCATCTACATCATCCGCGAAACCATCACCGTCAAAGTCGGTCATCAGGTACAAGACGAAGCCATCGTGATCAGCGGCGCGTAAGGGCGTGCTTGGATCACCGATGAGATTCGCGGTAGCATCTACATTACCGCGACCAAATTCGAAACCACGAATCCAGGGGTCGGTAGCCGCAGATGTAAGCGCGTGATCAAGAGTTTGCACATGACCGCGGAAATTAAACGAGTAACGCTCAGTGGCTGGCAATAACTCTACCTGGTTGACCAGGTTCGGATCGACTAGGTCGGCACCAGATTGCAGGCTTTCTGCTGGATCAAAGTCACCCATAACATGCCCCAGGACATCAACATAACCATCAGTAAATTCAAAGGCATTAAAATCACCCAGAACAATCAGTGGTATAGCCGGGTTGCTTGTTTGATAGGTCTGTACCATAGTCGCAACAGACTCCGCCTGAGCCAGGCGTTTTAGCTGAACCCTTGTAGTATCGATACCATTCAAGGAACGGTTGTGCACTACCATTACTGCCAGCGGGAAATCCATACCATTGCCGGTATAACGCCCTTCCAATAATAACGGTGGACGATCGTGCAGTATGGAACTATCGAAACTAAAGATTTCCGCTGCACCCAACTGAGTTATGGCATCTACGGCAATGTCTGCACGCAGCAGGAAGCCAACATCGATGCCACCAAAGTCGTTCCCCTCAACCAAGTGAGCCGTGTAATTGACGCTATTATCATCCTGAGAAATTTCATCGGCCAGGTCTTGTAGCGCAGTAATGTCAGCAGCTTCCTGAACACCCAAGATATCGGGCGAGTTCAACACTTCCCGGATATGTTGGGATAACTTGGTCAGCCTTGTCGCATAATCACCATCTGTAGCAAACCGGAATAAGTTTAACGAACCCACTGTGGTTTCTCCGGCGAGCCTGCCTCTTACAGGACCTGGGATTATCGCCTCGGTAACTGTTAGCGAGGTAGGCCAGAGTTCGTAGCCACCAAAATCGAAGCCAATCACACCTACAGCATCAAAGCTTGAGCCGCCAGGAATGATAATATTCGGCAAGCCCATACGATCCGGATCTAATTCAAACACTTCTGGATTACCATCCCACACTGGAATAGAACCACCTAAATCAAGCGGGTACTGAGTGCCCGGCTCGCGGAAACTACGCGTGGCTGCTGCTCTTATATGCACCTCGGCAATTGGATCGGAACCAAAGCTTTGGTTGCCGTTAGTGACGCTGCCACCAGTGATTTGTACAAGCATAGACTCATAACACTCATATTCAATCGCACAACTCGGTGTCGCCGGATTTGGGCTTGGTACAGTTGCATCAAAGATTACAATCGTAGGCAGGGCATTCCCTGAACTATTGATAGTAACGGTAGGTGAATTACCAAACTCTGTGAAGTCGAAAAACTCAATAACATCACCACTAACATCAACGCTATCACCGACAGCCACTGTTGGTGCTGCTACGGTAAATACATAAATGCCATTAGATGTATCAATACTGGCATCTGCTCTGGCATCGGGGGTTTGCATGGTGAAGCCTTCGGGTCCAACTGCAGTGACGATATTATCGACAGTGCTAACATTAGCACCGGCAAACATACTGAGTGCCCCAGCACCCTGAATTTCCCAAATTTCAAGCGCTGGGCACTCGTTAACAGCGCCTGGAGTTGGTGTTGCTTGGAGGTAAGTATCCGTATTTCTTTCACCGCCTGAACCATTGGGACAGCGTTGATTTGAATCAAAGGCCGACCCGGCACCGCCATTCTCGTCCATCTGGGGTTGCCCTGGGTTTAGTAGCACTAATAAACCGGCATCATCGCTATCG
>QIKG01000199.1 GCA_003232965.1 Oceanospirillales bacterium | reverse complement strand
TGTTGAATGCCGATGTGCTGTTGTATTCAGAAATGGTAACCACAGGTGCGGTATTGCATGGTGATCTGCAAAAACTGCTCGCGTTTGATTCTGCGGAACAACCGCTAATTCTGCAACTGGGCGGTGGTGACCCTGGCGACCTGGCGACCTCGGCGCGGGTTGCTCAGGACTGGGGCTATTCAGGGGTTAATTTAAATGTCGGTTGCCCGTCCGATCGTGTTCAAAAAGGCAAAATGGGTGCTTGCCTAATGAAAGAGCCACCGCTGGTTGCTGACTGTATCGCGGCAATGACGGAAGCTGTTGATATCCCGGTGACAGTTAAAACCCGCTTGGGTGTAGATGAACTAGATTCCTATGAATATTTCCGTGATTTTGTGGCAACAGTTGCAGCAACCGGCTGTCGCGACTTTATTGTGCATGCACGTAAGGCTTTGTTGAGTGGGCTCAGTCCTAAACAGAACCGGGATATCCCACCTTTGCGTTATGAGTGGGTTTATCGCCTTAAACAGGAGTTTCCGCAACTTAAAATCACGCTGAATGGCGGGGTCACCGATATTGATTCCATAAATAAACACCTGGAACATGTCGATGGGGTGATGCTGGGGCGTGCGGCGTATAAGAATCCCTGGTTGTTAGCTGAGCTATCTGACGAAAATACGCTTGAGCGGGATGCTGTGGTGTTGGCAATGGCTGAGTATGCAGACCAGTTGTCGGATATTCCAGTCAAACGAATTTCCCGACATATGCTGGGCTTATATCTAGGCCAGCCAGGCGCAAAACATTGGCGGCGATTTATTTCAGAGAATGCATTTCGTTACGATAGTGGTGGTGATTTATTGCGCCAGGCCTTGGCCGCACTTGTGAACGCCCGGGAGACCAACCTAAGTCGAGATAGTGCTTCCAACGCTACGCCTTAATTTTTACCCAATATACTTGAAAACAACTCCAGTTTAGTTTGGTAGCCGGCGCGTGACTCCTGTTGACCTGAGTTTAATAAGGCTGTTTTCATCGCTTTGTAGGCAGCCCGGGTGTTCCCCAACTTATATTGAGTTCTGGCAATACCGGCATAGGGTTGATGCAGATAGTCTGCTTTTTCAGCCGCTTTTTTATAATAGGTCAACGCTGTCGGGTAGTCATTTTTAGAATACGCAATATCAGCAAGTTGAATCCACTTAAAGGGATTCGGATCATCGAATTGCTGCAGTCTGATGGCAATAACACGGGCATCCTCTAAGCGCTGTAAGCGGATCAACAGCGCATGGTAGTTGTTGAGCAACTCCAGACTATCCTCACCATATTTAATACCGTAGAGGAATAAGTTTTCGGCATATTGCGGATATCCCAGTCTGGAATGTAGTAACGCCATCATATTAATCGCGTGGGCATCGCCTGGATGAAATTGAAGTGCCTGTTTAAGATTCCAAAATGCCAGGTTTGTGTTTTTATTAACCATGGCTTCAGCGGCAATATTTCGATAGTACATCGCATGAAATTCATTTTCACCAATCACTCGCAATCGACGCGTGCCACGAGTCGGGAAATAATCGATGACCAATTTGCCCTGGTAAAGCTTGAGTCCGCTATAAGAGCGTGCAGTTTTGGGGTCAGATAGAAGGGCACGAATATGCTGGGAACTGAGCAGCATACCACCTTCGCTTTGATAAATGGTGGGTGTCTCAACCAGTTCATATTCAATTTTTACAGCGGTAAGGTCTACCAGTGCTTTGGTCAAAATAGCCAACGATAAACAGTTACCTTGATTGCGACCTAGGGTATCCGTCGCAATATATGTATCCGGGTGATACTTAAAACTCTGCAACTGGTTTTCGATATATTTATAGATTTGTTTTCCGGGCCGCAAAGATCGCAATGCCGAACTGTTGATTTTGTAATGGAAATCTTGTTTTTGTGTATTACTCAGAGAAAACACCTGCGTTATCGTCAATATTGGCAAGGGTTCACCAAAGTAATTATCATCCAGCAGTGGGGGAGGTGGCAGGCTGAGTGCTGCAGTATTGGCGAGATTGCGATCAGCTACAGACATTGAACTGCAAGCACTAAGAAAACAACAAATGAATACCACTAGGATTCGCATAATCACCATAATCCCGCTACGCATCGAAAATGTCAATGCCCAATCCCCAGATACAGGCGCAATATCATGTGTATGATATTGATTTCACTGTGGAATTAATAGCATGTACAGCATCCGTGTTTCTATCTGCGGGTTGGGGTCAATGATTTTAACTGTTTAATCTTTGTTTGGTTTAGCGAAAAACATGAACTGTATCGGCGAAATAGCGAAGGTTTTTTCTATAAGTTTCACTATATTTGGAGGCTTGTCTGCTTGCTGAAGTACAACCCTGATTCGGTTTTTTTAATATTAAATTGATTTTTTGACATTGTGCGAACACAAATTCTGTGTTTATAATGCATTCAGATGGTTAAATAGAAGTTAAATTTCCCAAGGACGGAGATCACACAATGGCTACATGTAAAAATTCGGCACCCCCCAATTCCCAACAAACTAAGCACCCGTTACTCATTTCTAGCCTTTCACTGGCTATCATGCTCGGACTATCAACCGGGCTCAGCGCGCAAGAGCAGGCGACTGATAATGATGAGGACAACAAACGACTAGAGGAAGTGGTGGTAACCGGTACGCGTAAAGAGGGCAGGCTACCGAGCGAAACACTTTCTCCAATCGATGTAATTTCAGGAGATGCACTGTTATATCAAGGCTCGAGTGATTTAACCGACACTTTAACCAAGCTGACCCCTGCATTGAGTACCCAGCGCTTTCCCATTGCCGATGGTACGGCATTTGTCCGTCCGGTAGTTCTGCGTAACCTCGCGCCGGATCAAACGCTGGTGCTTGTGAATGGTACTCGTCGGCATCGTTCAGCCTTGGTTAACTTGCAACTTGCACCTCTAGGTACGGTCAACCAGGGTTCTCAGGCGGTTGATTTTTCAGCCTTGCCCTCCAGCGCAATCAAACGCGTTGAGATTCTCAGAGATGGTGCCTCGGCGCAATATGGTGCTGATGCTATTGCTGGTGTTATTAATGTGATCCTTAAAGATAATAGCGAAGGGGTAACTATTAATGCACAGTATGGTGCTTACACTGAGGGTGACGGTGACCGGGTTAACTTTAATGCGAATGCTGGGTTTGGTCTGGGAGAAGACGGCTTTATCAGTGTTAGCTTCGAATACTCTGACTCTGATCTTACCTCACGCGGTCAGGCGCGCCCGGATGCGGCAGCGGTCGCAGATATTGTTGGCGCGAACAATGTGCCTTATAACGGCCTAGGTCAGCGCTGGGGTGACCCTGAAGTTGAAGCGTATAAATTCTTTCTCAATTCCGGGATAACTTTTGCTAACGATATGGAGCTCTACGCACAGGCGAGTTATATGGACAACACCACAGTAGGTGGTTTTTTCTATCGTGGCCCAGTGCTGCCGCCGGAACATATGATAAATGGTCGTTCTACCTTAATTGTAGATAGCAATGGTGACTTTATTCCCGATCCTGCATCCCAGTCACTGATTGATAGTATTCTTAACTCAGGGCTTAACCCTGCTGATTACCTAACAGCCGATCCGAACAGCCCTAGTGGCTGGGTATTATTAAACCCAATTTTTTCTGATTTTCCAGGCGGTTACAGCCCGTTATTTGGGGCAGATATTACGGATTATGATGTTGTAGTTGGCCTTCGTGGTGACATCAGCGACAGTTTGAGCTGGGATGCCAAAATCCGTACCGCAGAAAATGAAATTTCTTATGCATTGCAAGACTCGATAAACCCGAGCCTAGGTAGATTATCACCCACGAGATTTAATCCGGGTACGCTGATTCAACAAGAATCGGGTTTGAATGTGGACTTCGTCAAGACTTTTGATAATTCCCCAGTGAATATCGCCTTTGGTGGCGAGTGGCGGAATGAAACTTATAAAGTTCGCGCTGGCGATCTTGCATCAAGGGTTGCGGGTCCTACTTTTGCAGTGTTTGGTTTAGGTTCTGACGGTTTTCAGGGCTTTTCACCAGAACAGGCGGGGCAGTGGGGAAAAGATAGCATTGCCGCTTATATCGATATCGAAACAGATTTAACCGATAAATTGTCAACTGCCGTGGCCGGGCGTTTTGAAGATCACGACGGCTTCGGATCCAACTTTAGCTGGAAGTTATCAGGTCGTTATCAGTTCACTGATGCCTTTGCGGTTCGCTCTACCATCAACACCGGTTTCCGTGTGCCTACTCCTGGGCAGGTTAATACACTTAACCTTACAACCACCGCTGATGCCAACGGTAACCTTATTCCCAGCGGTTTTTACCCGGTTAATCACCCGGTCGCCCAGGCCTTGGGTGCGGTTCCACAGGATGTTGAGGAATCACTTTCGTATTCTATCGGCTTGGTGTGGGAGGCCGCTGATAATATCAGTGTCACGCTGGATTACTATGATATGACTATTGAGGACCGCATCGGCGCCGTGAATCAAACCGTTGATCAGGCCGCTGTTGATGCTCTGAATGCGGATGGGTTCCCGAATGCGGATTTATTACTTGGCAGTGCTGCGAGTTACTTCAGTAATGCATTTGATTCTGATATCAGTGGTATTGATCTGGCTGTCGATTCGTATTTTAATCTCGCTGGCGGTAGTTTAAATGTGATCTTCCATCACAACTATAATAAACAAAGTGTGAATAACATTAAGCTCGGAACCATCAACGCCAGTCGGGCGTTTGATCTCGAAAACCAAGTGCCGAACAATCGCTCGATACTCACTTTCGATTATTCCAAGAATCGCTGGGGTGGATACCTTCGCTTCAATAGATACGGGAGCTGGGAAACTACCGGAGGAATTTTTAGTCCGGGTGATGCATCAGATGCTTCGAAATACGGTAGTGAGACGCTAGTTGATTTGGAAGTCCGTTTCCAGGTATCTGAAAAGATCTCCTTCGCGCTCGGTGGCGAGAATATTTTTGATACCTACCCGGACAGAGAACAAGATGGTGTGTTTCAATTCTTGGGCGTGATTCATTCAATTACATCCCCGTTCGGATTTAATGGTGCTTTCTGGTATGTTCGGGCCTCTACATCGTTCTAAGTTCAGTCAATTGCTGCAAAAAAGGGCCACTATGTGGTCCTTTTTTGCAGCAATGGGATCTACAGTATTTATTCAGTTATCAGGGCAGTTAGTGATGGTAGTTGTTAGGCTATTCATACAAGGTTCAGATGGCTTGTGTAGAATTACCCGCAGTTAAGGAGACTTCTCAATACAGGCGAATTTTTAGGGTATTACTGGTAGACTTAAGCTTATGAGTAAAAATTCACTAATCAATATTATTTTTAAAAAGCCAAGGCGGCGCTTAGCTGCGGTGTGCATTTGTGCCTTACTGATATTCTCAATCCAGCCCGCATTTGCGACTAAGACGCTCGCGGATGCGGTTAAGAAAGCCGGGAAAAACGGTAAGACTAAAGTGATTTCCGCACAGACCACTCAGAAAAACAACAAACAAACCCATGTGGTGCGTGTGCTAACTAATAAAGGGAAAGTAAAAACCATGCGCTATCCTGCCAAGGGCAGAGCACAGAAAAAACCCAAAAAACCCCATAAGAATAAATAATGGCGGCTAAGGTTTAATTTATGCGTATTTTGTTGGTAGAGGATGATCAGCAACTGTCGGAACTTGTTACTACCAGCTTGCAACAATCGGGCTATGTGGTTGATCAGGTTTATGATGGCATCGAGGGTCTCTATTATGGCCGCGAATTTCCGATTGATCTGGCGATAGTTGATTTAGGCTTACCAAAAATTAATGGCATGGATTTAATTCGGCAATTGCGCGAAGAAGGATTTACTTATCCCATTTTAATTCTTACTGCCAGAAACCAGTGGCAGGAAAAAGTCGCCGGCCTGGAGGCCGGGGCTGACGATTACTTAACCAAACCCTTTAATATTGAAGAGCTCAAAGCGCGAGTTTCAGCGTTGCTGCGACGATCTTCCGGGCACGCCTCACCCAAGCTACAGTTTGGTCCGCTGGCGGTGGATTTGAATTCTCAGCGGGTAAGTATTGATGAGGCTGAAGTTGAGCTCACCAGCTTTGAATATAAAGTGCTGGAATACCTGTTAATGCACCCGGATAAAATTGTTACTAAAATGGATTTGGTAGACCATATCTATGCAGAAGACAGCGATCGTGACAGCAATGTAATCGAGGTGTTTATCGGCCGTCTGCGACGAAAGCTGGATCCCGAAGGTACGCTCGAACCCATTGAAACCCTGCGGGGTCGGGGCTATCGTTTTGCGCTGGAGAAAAAGCGTTAAGCCAGACTCGACAACCGAAGAGAAACGGCCGTTTTCACTACGCCTACGCCTGCTTGCCAGTGCCGGTTTGTTTGTACTGCTGGCATTAGTATTGGTTGGTTATGCCCTCGAACGCGCTTTTGTCCAGAGTACCGCTGAAAGTTTATCTCAACGCCTGAATGTTTATTTTTACCATGTGCTGGCGAATCTGGAAGTCGATAACAGCGGGCAGATCACTTTTAACGGTGAAACCAATGATCCCCAGTTAGGGATTCCAGGTTCCGGGCTTTACATCAAGGCGGCAACGGCCACTGATCTATGGCAATCATCATCGGCCATGGGGGTAGAGTTGCCAACCGTTCCGGAATTGAACCCGGGGCGCTCCGAGTTTTCCCTGCCAACAGCTACAGCACCCTGGTATCAAATTGTTAACGGCATAGTATGGGAACTGGATAACAATGCTGAAGTACCCATGTGGGTGATGGTGCTGGAGCACCGCGGGGCTGCCGATGCGGTAATTTCCCAATTTCGCCATGGTTTGTTCCGCTGGTTAGGAGGGGCAGGTATATTACTACTACTTGCTCAATGGTTATTGATTCGCTGGTCGCTACGACCCTTAGCGGAAATTTCTGATTCGGTGGCGGCCATCGAAATTGGCGAAGCGGGTCAACTGGAGGGTAATTTTCCTGAAGAATTACAACCGCTAACAGAAAACATCAACCTCTTGCTCGCCAGTGAGGAGCGTAATCGAAAACAATATCGTCACGACCTTGATGCCCTTGCACATGGATTAAAAACCCCGCTGGCCATCATCAGCCTAAATCAGGCGGAAAACAACTCAGTTGATGACTCGGTAAAGTCGGCATTGGCTGATATGCAGGGCTTGATTTCCCGCCATCTGGAAGTAGCCAGCCTTTCGACCCGCCGACTGCACGCGCAAAGGGTGAACATCTCCAAGCAGGTAAAACGCTTGCGGAGCTCGTTAAAAACGATATATCCGCAGGTGGAATTCCAGTCTAAGGTCGATGCTGATTTGATTTTTCGCGGGGATGAAAGGGATTTACTCGAGTTGCTGGGTAATCTAATGGAAAATGCCTGTAAGTACGGAGCCGGATTGGTCGAAGTAAGCGCGGGTATTTCAGCTGATAGTAAAAACCTATGGTTTGAGGTAGCCGATAATGGTGCGGGTATTCCGGCGGATCAGGTAGAGCTGATTCTGCGTCGGGGCGTTCGTGGCGAGGCGCATGAGAGTATTCCTGCTGATGAGCTTAGTGATGAACTCGGTGATGGGCTGGGTATGGGTCACGGACTGGGGTTATCCATCGTCCAGCATCTGGTAACAGCTTATCAGGGCAAACTTTCAATAAAAACATCCCCACTGGGTGGCGCGCGTATTACAATTCAACTCCCGATGTTGTAATACGGATAATCGCATATGTCTGCTGCGAATAAATCAGAATTAAATGAACTACTGGATATCATGGTCAGACTGCGTGATCCGCAATCGGGCTGCCCCTGGGATAAGGAACAAAACTTCAATACCATTGCCCCCTATACCATTGAAGAAGCCTATGAAGTAGCCGATGCGATTGAGCGACAAGACTGGGATGATCTTAGAGACGAGTTGGGCGATCTGTTTTTCCAGGTGGTTTATCATTCACGCATGGCTGAGGAGGCTGGTTATTTTGATTTTTCTCAGGTTTTGAGAAGCATATCCACGAAACTAATTCGTAGACACCCACATGTATTTAAACTTGAAGACACGCACGAAGAAGTTGATGCTGTAGGGCAGAAAAAACGCTGGGAAGCGCTTAAAATTAAAGAAAGAGTAGAGCGAGACTCACATAGTCTAATGGATAATATTCCGGTTGTACTTCCGGCAATGGAACGCGCTATAAAAATCCAGAAACGCGCGGCTCTGGTGGGTTTTGACTGGCAGGACACAGCACCGGTACTGGATAAGATAGTTGAAGAAGTAGAAGAGTTACGGATCGAAATCGAACAACAGGATCAGCCTAAAATGCAGGCGGAACTCGGAGACCTCATGTTTGCTGTCGTTAATCTAGCCAGGCATCTGAAAATTGACCCGGCCGCTGCATTACGGCAAACCAATTCAAAGTTCAGCTGCCGGTTTCGGGCGATGGAAGAGTTGGCGGGTAGTGCGGGTATGCAAGCTTTGAGTCTGGAACAACAAGAAGCCCTTTGGCAAACGGTAAAAAACAATGAAACAGATTGAACGACTAACCCAACAAGGTTTGGACTATTTTCACAACCAGCCGATACTATTGCTTTTACTAATAGTGTTTACAGTTGCTTTGATTTTCAGTAGCGGTTGGTTGATTGCTGCACGCAAAACGCGGAACTTAGAATCTCGAAGAGCAATGATTGAAGTTGAACTGAATAACAACAAGGAAGTACTTCGAGGCGTTCAGCAAACACTGGAATTGAAGACCTCAGAGCTACAAAATTCCTTACAAGAATACGCTGGTCTACAAGCCACGCTGGAGGCCAAGCAGGAGAGCTTCAGCCAGCAAAAGCAGATACTGGAGGATGCCGAGAAACGCTTGAACAGCCAGTTTGAGAACCTGGCTAATAAGATATTTACCGCCAAGCAAAAAGACTTTAGCAAACAATCTAACCAGAGTATCGATGCCGTTCTTAAACCCTTTCAGAGCCAGTTGGAGTCATTCCGTAAACGCGTAGATGAGGTGCACACAGAGCGTACGCGCGAGCAGGCCAGCTTAAAAACCCAGCTTGAGAATTTGCACGACCTAAACCAGCAAATTACCGCAGAAGCATCTCAGCTTACTCAGGCATTGAAGGGCGATAAAAAAATGCAGGGCGACTGGGGAGAGATTCAAGTAGAAATGATTCTTGACCGCTCCGGTTTAATCAAAGGTGCTGAGTATGAACGCGAGGCTAATTTTAAAGACGATGATAAACAGAACCTGAGACCAGATTTTATTATCAAATTACCGGAAAACAAACACCTGATTATTGACAGCAAGGTATCCTTGGTGGATTTTAATCGCTATGTCGCCGCCACCGATGAAGATGAGCGAAAAGCCGCATTAAAATCCCATGTACAGGCAGTAGAAAATCATATTAAAAACCTCAGTAGTAAGTCATACCCAAGTATAAAGGGGATGAATTCACCCGATATGGTACTAATGTTTATGCCAATTGAGCCGGCATTTTTAACCGCATTCCAGCACAAGCCAGAACTCTATAATAGTGCCTTTGAAAAACGCATAGTCGTGGTAACCACATCAACATTACTGGCCACCTTAAAAACAGTTTCCGGTATCTGGTCAATTGAAAGGCAGAATAAAAGCGCCCGCCAACTGGCAGAATTAGCGGGCAGGGTATACGACAAGCTACGCATAGTCACCGAGAAAGTGGGCAAACTCGAACAACAGCTGGGAACTGCCCAAAAAACCTGTGATGAGGTTCAACGCAGTCTTAGCGGGCATGGCAGCCTAACCACGACCATCGGCAAGTTCCAGGCGCTCGGTGTGCGGGTTAAAAAGGAGTTGCCAGCGGAGATACTCGATCAGGCGGGCGTGCTTGATGTTGGCGATGAACGCATAGTAGAAGCATTGGACGCACCAAAAGACGATAAGCTGGATTAACTCAGCAGCAAACCCTGATTCCGAGACACGGCTGCTGCGTTAACGTCAAGTTCGTCATATAAAGGAGTTGCCCTTTTGAAAAAGAATAAAGAATAGAGACAGATCCGAATGGCACTAAGTTAAGCCATTTTTGCATTGATGTAACACCTTCTAATTTAGCTTTAAATAAGGGTTAAGCCACTGATTGGTCACATGATAACGCCCATTGACTTAGTGCCATCCATCCCTGCGTAACTTGTCCGCCAGATAGGGAGCAGTACAGCCCCGTCCAAAGATCAGTATATTGGGCATGGAGGTTTATTCTTGTTCTAGCAGTCCGGGTTTGACTATCTGCGGGTTTTCGATGTTCTGTGCCTTCCACTCCATCGCCATGCGGACCCGTGTAGCGCCGGATGGATGGGTGAAGAACAGCATTTCCTCTATCGGTCCCGGTTCGATCTTGCGATATTCCGATAATCGCATGGCAACCTTGGCAAAGCCGTCAGGCTCCTTGGCCGTATTTAATCCAAACAAATCGGCGTCGCTTTCATTGACCCGGGTGAGCGTGTTGAGGGCCGGTGTGGCGGCAAAGAAATACAGCGTCAGCAGCAACCCGAATACCGGCAAGGCTGCGGGATCAGCAATATCCCTGACACCCCAACGATCACCATAGCGCGCAATCAGTCTTGGTGTGATGCGAGAGATTAAAAACAAACCAAGCGCTATGATTGCGGCGATGATGGAAACCAACCGCCATGTATGGCCGAGCACATAATGACCCAGTTCATGCCCCATCACGGCGGCGACTTCTTCGGGACTGGTGCGCTCCAGCAGATTGTCGTTGAGAGAGATACGAATGGTTGGTCCGACGCCGGATACATTGGCTGAAATGCGTTTATGTTGCCTGGATTGGTTGAACACATAAATATTATCCGCTGGCACATTATTATCCGCCGCCATAGCAACGATACGGTCTCGCAGTTGGCCTTTTTCCATATCATTATAATCATTGAACAAGGGCGATATAAACACCGGCCCCAAGAGCATTCCGATGAACAGGAATATTGAGACCACTCCCGTTCCCCAAAGCCACCATGTTTTCGGAGCGCGGCGGATGACGGTGAAGATCGCGATGATAAGCAGCGGAAAGATCGCCAATGAAAGCAGGAAGCCAATAACCTGCTCACCAAACCAGGAACCAACGCCTTGGCTCATCAGGTCATATTGTTTCTCACGGAAAAAACCGGTGTAGATGGTCCACGGCAGGGCGAGAATGAAGCCGACGATCAGATAGGGCAGCGTATAGAGACCCGGTTGCAGCCAGCGTTTCTTTGTAACCCGTTGTGCCCAATTGCGAAATCGAGCAGACAGGCGAGATTGTAGGATCAGAAAATCTACCAGAAAACCAACCATAGCGCCCCAAAGGATCAGCCAATATCCTCCCTCGAAATAACTATTTGATTTCTCCAGTGCTTCGCCTTTCAGCGTATCGATATAAACGCGACTGGCCTGCTCCACATCAAATGTTGGTGCTACAGCAGCTTCTTGCGCGAAGACGGTTTCCGTCGGAAAGACAAGAAAAACCAAGCCTGCCAACACCATCGCAAAAATTTTCATCATGTCCCGTTCTCCCCAAGATGCCG
>QIKG01000148.1 GCA_003232965.1 Oceanospirillales bacterium | reverse complement strand
AATATGAAGAACTATTACTTTCAATCTACGCCTAGCAGCTACACGCTTAAAGGCAAGCTGAGGATATGTCTATTAATCAGAGTCTCCTTAACGGGACAGTAACGGCTTACTATCTGTCTTTAAAGCAGGGGAAATTGAAACATTATTTCCACATTAGGCTGGTAGAATAATGTATTTGCATGTTGAGAAAATAATTTTGAAACCAGAGAAGCATCACTATGTCAGAAAATGATCTAAAACTAGATGACTTACTCGAAGATTTCGCGACATCTAGAGTTCCTGAGAAACATACGGTAGGCGGAGTACGCATTGGCATGATCAATGCGGGATTGGCTTTTGCAATTCCTGGGCTGGTTACAGGGCTAGAAATAGGTGGCGCTTTAGGATTGGAGCAAAGCATTTGGGCCTTTTTATTGGGTGGTTTTCTGTTAGCACTGCTTGGTTCTATTACCGGAGTTCTAGGTAAACGGAATCGATTAACTTCATGCATGACCTTAAAATTTGTGTTCGGCCGATATGGCGCTAATATACTGAGCTTGGCTTTTGCATTATCTTTGTTGGGCTGGTATGGCGTGAATATGGATCTCTTCAGTGAAGTGCTACAGAAACTCCTTATTCAAGCATTCGATATTTCTCCTGCTATATGGCAAATAGAGGTGGGCGGGGGCGTATTAATTACACTCTCTGTTTTTTTGGGCTTTAAGGTATTGGAAAAAATATCCACCATTTTTGTACCGGTGCTTTTCTTAATTATACTTTATATGTTTTATAGTAGTTTTGGTTATCAAGACCCTGCAGTAACAGCGCAACCAATAATTATTGACTTGACCTTTGGTGAAGCTGTGTCTGCCGTTGTGGGTAGTTTTATTGTGAGTGTGGCACTAATGCCCGACTTTTCTCGCTTTGCAGAAAATGACAGTGACGCGATTATCGGTTCAATTTTTCCGTTTCTCTTTATATGTAGCTTCGTTTATATCGCCTCTGCTTACGCAGGGGCCGCTGTGGCGAAATCCGATATTCTGGTTGTCATGTTAGCTCTTGGACTTGGTGGTTTTGCCTTCGTCATTCTAATAATGTCAAGCTGGGTATCCAATGCAGTAAACTTGTACAGTGCAGCCCTTGGTGTAAATGCAACTATGCCAAAAGCTCGTCAGTGGTTAATCATGGTTGGTGTAGGTGTTGTAGGCACCATTGTAGCGTCTTTTAATTTACTCGATAATTTCACGGATTTTTTGTTTGGGCTATCGCTTATTTTTACTCCGGTAGCTGCTGTGTATGCCACCGATTTTTTCCTGTTACGCCAGGGGCTTGTATATGAAATTGATGATATAGATGATTTGCCGCTTTTTCATTGGCCGGCTATAGCCGCTTGGGCTATTGGAGTAACCGCATCTATTGCCACAAATAATAACTGGTTAACAATAACAACCATAGAAGCTTGTGATGCCATTCTTGTTACCATCCCTGCCTATCTATTGTTAATGAAATTTACTGACAATATATTGCCCCGAAAAGGCGCTGAGATATAATAATCTAAGCGAAAACAAACCTCACCTGTTTTCCTGAGCGATTTTTGTCACGCTATGCTGCTGATGAACCAAGAACAATTAGCAACTCAATCCAAACTATCCCTTGGAAAGGCTACAAGCCCGTAACAGCCGATTTACAGCAACACACACCTGGGGCACTGAGGAGGGGGCGTTACTCGCTCTCGGTCGATTCTATGCTCGTTGGGTTGAGGAATACCCCCAGATCAGCCGTTCCTAGTACAGCCACTGGGGAAAACATGAATGCGATGCATAATAAGTCGAAGAATGTCCGCAGGGCGATATAAACCAGCAACGCAATTGAGTTTCTGATCAGTGTTATCCGTAAAGTTATAAAGCAGCGGAAATTATTCCCCAGCGATGATGCCACCAAAAACCCCATTTGTTTGGCCACTCGCGAGGTATCAAAAAATGGTTGATGACCCATCGCAACTAGGAAGTTGCGATGAATAGGTTCAAGCTTGAATTTGAAGACCGCTTACCGGACTACATTTAACCAATGGCAGTTACAGGGTTTAAATTACACGCTCTCAAATACCCGATTGAAAGTGATAGGTAAATCTTAAGCCGAAGGTTCGCGGTCTTGTAATAACAGCATTTGCAGTAGGTCCAAATACAAGTGGTGAATCTGCGGCAATTAGGCCGCGTTCATCATTAATATTATTAATAAAGGCAGTAACTGACCAGCTGTCTGTTTTCAGCGCTATATTCGCATTCCACAACCAAAAGCCGTCTAACTCTACTGAAGTTACATCTATAGCCGATTGAGCGCTACTTCGATAAGAGCCATTCAAGCCGTAGACAATCTGTTTGTTGCTAGACAATTCTTGAAAATAATTGGTGTTGAGTGACAATTGGTGTTTATTTGTACCGGGGAGTTCAGCACCTTCGACAATATCTAGGAATAATGTCCCATCATTATTAAACTCTATCAAATCATCTGACAGTCTCTCTAGTTCAGTTTTTGTATAGCTATAACCTACGCTGACATTAAGATTATCTGTTAAGTAACCTTGAAATTCGACCTCAACACCTTTAGAGCTTGCTTCACCTGCATTTACTACGCAGAGAAGTGATAATGAGGTACAAGATGCATTCGTTTGAATGTCATCCCATGTCACATCGAAATACGCTATTGTGTATCGAAAAACACCAACATCACCCTTAACGCCCAATTCAATGTTGTCAGTCGTATCTGAAGTATATGTAAAGGCTTTACTATTTACCGGGTTGCCGAATACGGTGCTTGGTAAGCCGTTAGCGCCCGCTCGGCGAAACCCTTCAGACCACACTGCGTAGACATTAGTTGAATCGTTGATTGCGTAGGAGGTATTGAGCTTGAACAGCGTTCCAGTCTCTTCGGTAGTTATCGTTCTGTCACTGATTTCAAACGCATAAACCAAGCCACCGACTTGATTAGTAGTGTACTTCTGATCGAAATAGCGTAGACCACCTGTAATCTGCCAATTGTCATTAACATGCCAGGTCACTTCACCAAAAAAAGCTAAATCTCGGAAATCATTGTTCTGGTTGGAAATATACGCAAGGTCACGATTCTCTGAAGTGATAGTCAGTGGGGGAATTGAAACCGGATCGGGACCACCAAAAAATGCAGTTCCAAATCCACAACTCGCGCCACCCGAAATAAAGCATGCTTGAGAGAAGTCATCATAACCAAAGTAGGTTTGTTCAATTGTATTGTCAGTTTCTTGGTCCATATAAAATAAACCGACTATCCAGTCTACTGAGCCTTCAGATTGTGAAGCTAATCGAGCCTCAAACACGCTTCCTTTTTCATCGAATGCTGACAGATCTTCAACCAATGGGCGGGGGTTAGTGCCGTAATAGCTATTATCAAAATCTATTGCTGTCTCATAAAATCCAGACATATCTCGCAGACCCATACCACTCGAGTTATAGGTTGATGCTGAAGAGGAGAAACTAGCAAAGCCTAGGTCGAACTCGGCCTCAAGTGCAATAAGATCGACATCACTTTCAAAAGGTTCTGCAATCGGGCTGCCATTGGTCAATGAGCTTGATCCAAATAAAGCCGGTGATATCATTTGGGTACCACTGGAATTGTTAGCCTGTTGTTGATAAGTCAGAATTATATCGGCTGCATCAATTGGTTGCCAACGAGCAGCAATTCTAAAACCATTTGAATCTTCAGCGTTTGAACCTTCAATTCGTTCAAATACCCCAACTCCTGCGGCAAAGTTTTCTGCATCACCAAAAGGGTCTGTAGACCCATTAGCGAGCACTGGCGTACCATCGGGGTTTCGAATATAAACGGCTGCTTGATCCACGAATCCAGCTGAATCTTCGTATCCTGCGCTGAAGCGTACCGCAAAAGTGTCAGATATTGGAAAATTTAATACAATATCTGTCTCATAATTTAAACCGTCACCGTTTTTAGTGTTACTAATACCTGCGCTTAGTTCAGCGGAGGGATTTTCAAAGTCGGGTTTATTAAAGATATAACGAACTGATCCACCCAGCGAACCAGAGCCGTAAAGTGTTCCTTGTGGGCCTCTCAACACCTCAATCCTTTCAATGTCTTTTAAACGAAGATTGACGAAAATAGGTGTTTCATTGACGTAAGTGGAAACTACTGGCGCGGTCGATAATGGCCCAGCGTTTCGTGCAAGGTCAGTTGAGTTAATTCCACGAATAATTAGGTTTGAGTTGTTTACACCATTTCGCGCGCCAAAATCAATAAAAGAAACGCCCGGAACGGAGTTAAATAATGAAGCGGCATCGCTGATACCTCTCTCTGCGAGAGAATCTCCCGTGAATGCAGAGATATTATATGGAACTTCCTGTACTGATTGTGCTCGACGAGTCGCTGTGACTATGACTTCTTCTAGAGTCATATCATCGGCATATAAACCCAAAGGAGTCCAGGCAGTGGTAACAGCAAGTATACTTGCTGTTAATTTGTTTTTTTTGAATAGTTTTTCCATAATTTCAATCTCCGCCTCAATAAAACCGCATTGTTTTTCTTTTAATATTGTTTGTAGAGCAATTACCATAGAACAATATATTGTTCTGACTAAATAAAAGGTTCTTTTTTATATGTTTGATGACACATTATTGAATATATGCACTGCATAACCCGCATAATGAGTTGTTTAAAGAGATGCTTCACTAGCGCAATAATACTTGGCTCTGTGTGACTGAATAGTTGCCGCCTATGTTTGTTATGCCTTTTTTATTGAGTTGACGACAATATATCATCATCTTTCTATATGGTTTGAGAATAGCTATCCACACATCAGTCAAATTGACTAGGGGATATTTAGTGTGGGGTATTTCTAAGTTTGATTAACCAAAGGTTCAGTCAAGCACTAATCAGGCGAGGGTATCGTTGCGGTGCCGAGGGTATCAAACAAACCCGGCAGTATGAGTGTATCGGGAGCTGTAACACCTGTGATCAAACAGAGATGGCCTGTATTTTATTACCACTGCTTAGATAATTCCTCAGAATACACAATCCCAGAATACATAAAATATAGTGCTCAATTTTATGGCTTAATCATTTTCTAGACTCGACTAATTAGTATTAACTGATCCATAGTAATTCATCTAATGGGTATGTGGTGAATGGTTTGGGTGTCGACAGCACAAAGTGGCTTTTAATGCAGTTAACGCCAATATCATCTCGTAAAAGTTTTTCGCTGACGGATTCATACTGAGAAATATCGGCGCAGATGAAATGTATTATATAGTCGACTTCGCCACTTACTTTGAAACATTCTACGGCGCAGGAAAGGTTTTTAATCGCCAATTCGAATTTACCAGCAGATTTTTGTTGTAGATTATCAGCTAACTTAATGTGAGCCATTACCTGGACATACACACAGAGGCGATTGAGATTTAGGTTGGTAGTGTATCGTCGAATGTGTCCGTGCTCTTCGAGTTTTTTTGTTCGTTTTAAGCAGGCACTAGGAGAAAGGTGAACCTTTTCAGCTAAATCTAGGTTGCTGATTCGTGCATCTAATTGTAGTTCGTCGATAATGTGTTTATTAATCCGATCAAACTTAAAGTCTCTAACGGTCATAGCTCTTGTCTCAATCTAATGTAATTTCCCACCGACTAGCCCCCAATATACAACTGTAAATCATTCGATATACTCTACATCATGTACCATACCACTATTAAGATAAATTAGTGAAATCCAATTACTAACAATGCTTCGTTTTTCTGGGCCGATGGTGTCAATTTGTAACAATTTCATTGAGCGTAATATTGTTATCTCAGCTGAGAGGAATAAGTTGCAGTTAGTGTTTTGTACTGCTCAACCCACTAGGTTTCGCTGGTGATCACAACTATTGGGAGAAAAAACGCAAAATAGACCACATCCTGCCTAGGCGATCGCAAATTGTACAAAAACAAACCATTGCCGGTGGCTGAAATAGCTGAAATGCCTACCTGACTTGGCGAGTTTTGAGGTGTATGTTATTGGGGTTATTGGACGCGATTAGTTGAATATTGCAGAGTTAAAACTCGCATCAATATTCATCTGATGCACTAGCTAAATTTTATGAAGACTATCGAGAAGAATGTGATTCAAAGTTAATTGCTAATTGGGGCAGCAATCAATAATTGCCGATTATTGAATGATTTCGCAGTATATGCTGAACAATTAGAGAGAAGGAAATTTAGTTGCTAAAATACCCATGAACAGAAGTATAAATTTTCTGCTGGTTTTGTAAATTAACCTGTATATGGCATACCTCGTATATCAAAAATCAATTGCTGAAAGAGAGCGATCGCTATGAAACTACTTAATCGTCAGGATTTGACAGATATTCTTTATGGCTGCGCGATTCTTGGAACAGGAGGCGGTGGTGAACTGGACGAGGGTTTTAATTTTATTGAAATGGCCATAGCAGAAGGCAAGGAATTTAGATTAGTAGGAGTTGATGAAGTCCCTGAAGGGTCCCATGTTTGCACACCTTATATGCTGGGAGCCGTTTCTGCATCGCCAGCGGAAGAAGATCAGAAGTACAAGCGTTTGCCACGCAGCGAGATCCCTCCAATTATGCTCGCCTTTCAAAGGCTGGAAGAATACACCGGTGAAAAATATTACGGTACGATCTGCTGTGAACTTGGTGGCTCTAACACCGCTATTTCCTTCTATGTAGCAGCAATGGCTGATGGCTATATTATTGATGCGGATCCTGCGGGTCGAGCGGTACCAGAAATCACACATTCCACATACTATTTTAATGGTTTACCGGCAGCTCCAATTGTCGCTGCAAACGAATTTGGTGAATGTTTCATAATTGAAAATATTATAGATGATGCGCGCGCTGAGGATATCGTTCGCGCGCTAGCTATAGTTAGTCGTAACGATATAGCATCAATAGACCACTCTTTGAGTATTGAACAGGTTAAACAATCAATTATCAAGGGCACCGTTTCAGAGGCGCTTGAACTCGGGCGTACATTTCGAGAAGCTAAAGCTGCTGGTCTTGATGTGGCTGATGAAATAGCTATTGGTGGCAAAGGTTTTGTTGCTTTTCGTGGCCGAGTAGTTGCTTACGAATGCCATGTCGAAAAAGGTTTTACAGTTGGGTATGTGGAAATACAAGGAGTCGGAGCCAATGAAGAAGACCATTATAAATTTATAATTAAAAACGAGAATATGGCTGGCTGGAAGAATGGTGAACTACAGGTGACCATACCTGATTTAATTTGTTTAATTGATATGGATGCGCAGGAACCTGTGACAAACCCAAATCACCGCATCGGCATGCATGTTGCAGTTGTAGTGCTACCAGCGCGGGAAGAGTTCACTTGCAAAAAAGCGTTGGCAGCTTTCGGGCCAGCGTATATTGGCATTAATAGTGAGTATGTTCCTGCGGTGAAAATGTATAAAGAAAGAAATTGAATTTCTAACACGCCCAATTTCAGTTCCGCAGAATGGGTTTATTTTTGTTCGTGCCCGCTACAAAGGTAAGTTCTTGCTTCCGTAAATTTTAGTCAGTTATGGACTCGCAACCACAGTGATGGCTTTATCAAGAATAATATGACTATTATTGCGGTTGCCACTATGCCTGTTGCCAATATGTCGATGTGGATAGCCTGCACACCTTAAATATGCAGTAATAGTGTCTATTTACTGCGACGAATCGTTCTGATCATAAAGACATTCCTGCGTTTTCAAACATATCCTGTAGTGGTTGTAGCTGTTTTTGGTGGTTACGCCACAGTCCTACCGATGTTGAATATAACGGACGTCGAATTTGAGCCAAGCTGGCGGTAGTCGAAGGGGCTGTATTGTTGTGAAAGTCCAAACAATCGGCCTCCCAAATTAGGTCGCAATAATCCAGCATTTTTCGGCTAATACCTTCCTGGTCTTGGATTAATTGTTCGTAAGAAACATCAAAAATACGTTCGGGCATCAGCTTATGCCAATGAGTCATTAACTTACGATAGCTGAGATAATATTGACCTAACTCTTGAAGGTCATAGGAATAGGGGTAGGCTTTTTGGAACAAGGTTTTAAAGATGGCGTAACAGACGTCCATGGGGTGACGAGTAAGGTGGATTATTTTTGCTTGTGGCAGCGCTCGTAATATCAAGCCGCAGTAAAGAAAATTAAGCGGTAATTTATCAATAAAGCGATGTGTGTGGCCTGTTTGCGGGCGGGTGCTTTCGACATAGGCTTTACCAAGGGCGTTATAATCTACTTGAGTTGTGGCCGAAATAAATTGAGATCGATCAGTTGGTTTTTGTAGCTTAAGTGTCGATACTTGCTGACTAAGCTGATTTGAAAAATTATCCAATTCCCCGGCCGCATAAACGCTGCTATGACTACTGATAATGCGTTCAACTAGGGTTGTACCAGTGCGGGGTAGACCTACGATAAAGATCGGCTCATCACTATGGTAACCTTTTGTGGTGCGTTGCAGGAAGTCCGCAGAAAATTGCTGGATTATGGTATCCATAGCATTCTTATCACTTTTGATGCTGTATTCGATATGTGAGCGCCGAATACGTGCACCAGTGCATAAGTGACCGAAAGATTCGCTGTGTTTGCCGATATCTTCATACTCTTTGGCAAGGGCGTAACGCACCGCTACATCACCCTTTGGTGAGGAAATACCACTAGCAACGAGAGACTCTAGTTCTGGGATGTGATTTTTATCAGGGTTTTGTTTACGTAGGCGAGATCGGTGCAGCCAAGCCTCATAATCATCGGGCCGCAAGGTAATACTGCGGTTAAAAGCCTGCTCGGCTTCCGCCAAATCACCCATAGATTGATGTGCTAGAGCCAGGTTAAAGCTAAAATGCGGGTTGTTTGGCTCTAGTGCCACTGCCTTAGTAAATGCCTCCTGTGCCAGTTGTTGTTTTTTATTCAGACTATAAAGGTTGCCGAGAGTGTCTTGTAGTGCAGCGCTGTGATCACAGAGTGTGGCGAGGTCTTGGGTCAGGTTGTTGGCTTCGCTATTGCGATGCAGCGCCAATAGACAATATACTTTCTGTGCAAGAAAGGCGGGGTTGCGAGACTCTATTAACAGTGCCTGCTGAATGCAGGCTAGTGCCTTGTCTTTTTGACCTACCGCCAGCATTATTCGACTTCTGATATCCCAGCCGGGCGCAAAAGTCGGATTGATCTGGGTGAGCTTCTGACAGTGTTTCCACGCCTTTTTTAGATCCCCTCGCTTATAAGCTTGCCAAGTCGAATGGTGGAGTTGTTTAGTGTCTGTGTTTAAAGTGTTATTCAAATTACGGTCACCAGCGTTCTATTTATAGAAAAAGGGGAGCATTTGTTGGCTTTTGGTGCGTTGTTGATTTGTGTTTTTTCCATAGTACATTATAAAAACATCAATGTCAGAAAAGTGGACTGATAATTAGGGCGCTTCGAATTTAAGGAATAGATCGGCTCATCAAAATTAACTTCCTGGTTGCTTATCAACAGGTAATGCCTGTTGATAAGCGATGCGGTTGAAAACCTAAGCATTTGAAATTTTTCGCATAATTTGAAAAAATCAGTACGTGTATTTTCCTAGCATTAGTATGCGTGATAGCAAGAGACTTAATAAATAAAAAGGCAGCCCTTGCAATAAAACAAACTAACTAAGGGATTCATCAGGCCATCGAAACCACCATTTTACCGCGGCGGGTCGTAGAGTTGAGTTGATCTTCAAATGCTTGACGGAAATTTTCTAGCGGATAAACTTTCTCCACATGAGCCTTTAAATCACCACGAGCAAGCGCATTGTAGACAAATTTGACGCCCCGATCACGAGATTCTTTTTCGTAAATATGGTTATACACTGAGAAAGGTCTTAAGCAGGCCGCTTTCTGTGTCATTTCAATTTCTGGCAGGATAGTCGGGCTCTGATCCATGCCGCCATAGAGGAAGATAATGGCATTTTGGGCAAGGCCAGCGGCATAATCCTGAAGGATTGCACCACCAATTGGATCATAGATAATTCGCACACCCTGTCCTTTGCTGAAACCCATAATGCTATCTGACATATTATTATCGCTTTGCGCAATAACATGGTCATAACCAACTTCAAGCATAAAATCACGGTTTTTGTTAGTGCGGCTGGTGCCAATAGTTTTGGCGCCAACCATTTTACACATCTCCATTGCCGCCATTCCAGCGCTGCTGGTGCCGGCTGTAATCAAGACATAGTCAGCTGCTCTGACATTCGAAATTTCGAATAGCGCATAGTAACAAGTGAGGTAGGCAACCCAAATACAGCAAGCTTCTTCAGGAGATAGGTTGTCAGGGTAGTGGGCTGTGAAGCGCGCAGGCACAATAGCAAACTCACCATTGACGCCATAGCCAGCATTCATCCAAGGCATGGTGCTAACCTTGTCGCCAAGCTTGAATTCGGTAACGCCTGGGCCAATAGCATCAACGATACCCGCGCATTCGTCGCCAAAGCGAGCAGGTAGGTCCATGCTGAACATATAGTTATCGGTAAACAGTTCATAATCACCGTAGTTCAAAGAGAAAGCGGCTGCGGCTATCCGGATCTCACCTTCACTTGGTTCGACAATGGGAACTTCGTCCAAATGAATGCCACTTAGGTCTCTATACTCTTTGTACTCGTGTAACCTTAATACTTTTGGCATAATAAGCTTCTCCTCTTGAGTGCGCTTTGTTGAATTATTCGATGGGTGCTATGTTATTATATTTTACTAGAGGCCTTAACCTCGACTGATACAGCCTGGCTTAAACCCTCACTAAGAGATCTCTTGCGGCATGCCCAAGTATTATATGACATGCCTGAAAAGCTACATTAGCCCGCTGTAGTGAATTTTTGTTGGGTAAAGGCAGACTAATAAGCGCGCTACGCAGTTCATTCAAAGTAGGTTATCAAATTTACAGTAGACGGATCGCATAAGTTGTTCTTTTGTTAGCTTGTAGCGAAAGATTGTTGAATAAAAAGATAAAAAACCTTCCGAATTGATATCTACCTGTTAGCAGGAATGCCTAGAATACAGCATAGCTCAATTTAATATTAAGCCAGCCCTAACTTAATTGCCGTCAATAAAAACCCCCAGATACCCGGGGTTTTTTTATACCTGCTTATGTAGGTTTATGCTGGTGACTTAACCCTGACCCGTCGATAATTCCGACATCGCCAAAATACTATAGCCTGCATCCACATAGGTTATTTCGCCGGTAATTCCCGCCGCCAAGTCAGAGCATAGAAAGGCGGCAGCATTACCGACATCTTCGGTGGATACTGTTCGTCGCAGGGGGGTTGTGCGGGTCACATGGTCCAGCATTTTGCGCATATTACCAATGCCGGCAGCGGCCAGGGTTTTAATCGGACCGGCGGATATGGCGTTTACTCGAGTGCCTTCCGGGCCCAGGCTTTGAGCGAGATAGCGGACATTGGCCTCAAGACTGGCTTTAGCGAGCCCCATAACATTATAGTTTGGCATGGCCCGTATCGCGCCGAGGTAACTGAGGGTTAAAATGGCACCATTACGACCCTGCATCATAGGGCGGGCGGCTTTAGCCAGCCCGGCTAGGCTGTAGCTGCTGATCTCATGGGCAATTTTAAATCCTTCCCGAGTTACAGCATCAATATAATCGCCGTTGAGCTCTTCCCGGGGCGCAAAACCCACAGAGTGAATTAAAATATCAAATTTATCCCAATGCTTGCTCAGTTCTGAAAAAGTACTATCAATTTGCTCGTCGGTAGCGACATCACAGGGGATGACGATATTGGAATCGCACTGGGCGGCAATTTTTTCTACCCGGGATTTTAAGCGATCATTTTGATAGGTGAATGCAAGTTCTGCACCTTGTTTGTGCATAGCTTCTGCAATGCCCCAGGCGATAGAGCGGGGTGATGCTACGCCGATAATCAGTGCGCGTTTGCCTTCAA
>QIKG01000168.1 GCA_003232965.1 Oceanospirillales bacterium | reverse complement strand
TCGTGATAACCCATGCCGATCATATTGTGCATGACGCGATTTTTTGCCGCCATTTCCCGGAGTCGTTGCAGAGCCTTTCGCTCGGACATTCCTGGTGCCAGGTTTAGCTCTGTATCGATAAGAATATCTTCCGGCAGGGTGTTTTTAACCAGTGCGTCGAGTGATTCCTGACCCAGATAAGCCAGCATTTCACTAACATCACTGTCTCGCGGGCCGATGTGCCGGCCTGGAAACTCATCGTCGGGACACAGGTGCTTAAACAGACCGTTGTTACTGGAATTATCTTCTGGTTTTTGGCTAGACATACGCATTCCGGAAATGAAAAACTAAAGCAGGTATTTTAGCCTATTACATCCGCAGATACTTTGTTAAACCGCAAGTATAAATTACAAGCTCGTGATAGGTTTTCTCTAATATGAAGCGTTTACAGGCAAGCGCTAAAAGCGCGTGTTGGCGTAGGGTGGGCATTTATGCCCACGCGTAAAAAGCCAGCCAACCCAGAGCGGTTACCAAAATATTTATGGTTTCGCTGGTGGCATTAATTAAGGTTAATAATGTAATTACATATTCGCGTGGGCATAAATGCCCACCCTACAATCGCGTGTTGATCATACCAAGGTGGTTTTTGTAACTGCTTACGCCATTGGGTGCAGGATGGCTTTCCAGGGCAGGTAGTGGTCGATTAAGAGGAAGGCAAACAGCGCCATTAAATACATGATCGACCAGACGAAAGTTTTGATCGGGAGTTGTTCGTTGTCGCTGATTAACATGCGTACCGAAAAGCTCAGAAAAACCAAATTCAACACGCTAACCCCAACTAGGTAAAACAAACCGCTCATGCCAGTCAGGTAGGGCAGGGTGGTGACAATAATGAGCAACAGGGTATAGAAAAATATATGCCAGCGGGTAAATTCGATCCCGTGGGTAACCGGAAGCATGGGAATATCTGCCTTGGCGTAATCATCCGCTCGGTGAATAGCCAGTGCCCAAAAGTGTGGTGGCGTCCAGACATAAATAATCAGGAATAACAGCATCGCATCTGCTTCCAGTTGGCCGGTCATTGCCACCCAGCCCAACAGCGGTGGAGCAGCTCCAGCGGCACCACCAATAACAATGTTTTGCGGGGTCGCCCGTTTCAGGTACATGGTGTAGATAACCGCGTAACCAATGAGTGAGAAAAAGGTCAGAACTGCAGTCAAAGGGTTAACTAGAAAATACAGTATCAGCATGGCAATTGCGCCAAGGATTAGCGCGAATACTAACACTTGACGGCTAGTAAGCTCACCACTAGGTAATGGCCGATCCTCGGTGCGTTTCATCTTCGCATCAACTTTCTGGTCAACCAGGTGATTAATGGCGGCAGCTGCACCGGCGGCCATACCAATTCCCAGAGTGGCCATTAAAAAGCGCAGTACATCCGGCATTCCGGGCACGGCCAGCAGCATGCCGACGACTGCAGTAAATACGATCAGGGCAACGACTTTCGGTTTGGTGAGTTCAAAGAAACTCAGCAGTGGGGAGCGGCGTGCAGATACAGACATGCGACTATTCTACCCCAGCTGGTTTCAGCGAGCCTATCATTCTGGTTTTTCCTGCGCCCAAGTAAGTATGCGTTTTAGGTCTTTGCGAACCCCGGTTGCATTATGCCCTGCAGGGTAATGCATAAAAAGGTTTAGCTCTCTGTCTAACAGCCACATTTTACCCGCAGTTTCTGTACCAGAACCCGCGTTGTTAATTTGTGCGTATATCGATGGGTTATTAATTTGTTTAATTTTAGCTTCGATGGCTTGAATGCGCTGCTGTTGTTCATCGCTGCTGACATCTGCGCTGACAAAAAGCAGCCCAACTTCGCTGCTGTGAGCACCGGTGGCTTTGCGTAATTGGCGCATTTCTATCAGGGTTTGTTCACAAGCCTGGTCACAGTTGCCGCTGGCAAGGCTCACCAGCCACCACTTGGTGCGGTCATCAATAATCTCGCGTAATTGGCTTAATTCAACCACGGGTTTAATCAGGGTGCCATGGGCTTTGCTGGATTCGGGCTGGTATGACCAGAAGTTACTCTGCATTAACATGGCGATAATTACGGGTGTCAGAAAGGCCGCAAAAACCCCCAATATAACCAGTCGTCCATTGCCTTTTTTAGGCGTGTTGTTATCAGGCTTACTTTCCATACTTCTTGATTCCAGGTCGAATAATGATAATAAAAAGGATTACCGTTACCAAGGCAAAGGCAAACCATGTTATCGCGTAACCACGATGCTTTTCGGGCCCGAAGTTTAGCGGACGCCGCAGTCTTTCGCCATAGCCAGATGCGCTTTTGGCATCCAGTTGGATAATTTGCGGTAATAGGGGGTAACCGAGTTGTGCGGCTGCCGGATCCAGTTCCAGGTAGGTAATCAGTCGTGGCCAGGGTAGTGAGGTATCCTCTACTGCATCACCGCCCATGCGAATGCCGGTTTTAGGTGGCAGGTTGAGGCTACCACTAATTTCAACGGATGTAGCTGTAGTCCTAAACGCTGGCAGCTCGCTTCTATCCAGCGGCATCTTCAACCAACCACGATTGACTAACAACCAGTCACCACCGGGTAATTTAAACGGTGTAATAAGGTGCACACCGACAACCCCGCTTTCTACTTGGTTATCGAGCAGGAAGCTATGCTGAATATCGTATTGTCCACGACCACTAACTTTGGCAAATCGTGGGCTATTGCGGTCGACCATTGATAAAGGCAGGTACTGCGCTTGATCGATAGCTGTGAGGATCGATTGTTTCTCATCCGCCCGCTCAAGCTGCCAAAAAGCCAGCCACAGGAATGCCGCTAATAGCGCCGACATAAGCAGCGTAAACAGCAGCCAATGCAGACCGGTTATCGGTTTGTTCTGCGAATTATCAATACTCATTCATTGTCTGCCTGAGCGGATTCGGTGAGAAGTCTGCGAGAATATCAGCTTCTACCCAAACGCGTGCGAATTTGGATATAATGCCACGGAAAGCCCTGTTGTGGACATTTAAATCATGCTATATAAGATCATCATTGTTGTTTTTTTTCTGGCTATTGTTTATTCCCTGTTTTCTGCATTTTACTATATGGTCAAAGGCGGCGAGGGTGATGATGACAAAATGTTGCGGCGGCTGAGTTGGCGCATCGGGCTTTCGCTGTTTTTCTTTTTTCTTCTAGTGGTCGGAATGAAAACCGGCATTATCACGCCTCACCCTATTAGTCCCGGCGCGGTGTATCAGGTCGAAGGTTGATTCATGATATTACTGGGGGATTCGTAACCTCAGGCTTTCTTTTACCTCCTCCATAACCACATAAGTACGGCTGCCTTCGACTCCAGGAATAGGTAGTATTTTTTCGCCCAGTAAGCTGCGATATTCCTGCATATCCCGTACTCTGGCTTTAATCAGATAATCGAAATTTCCTGAGACCAGATGACAATCTAGCACTTCAGGGATATCAAGTATTCGTTGCCGGAACACTTTGAAAGCATCACCTGCCGTGCGTTTGAGATTGATCTCTACAAAAATCAGTAGTTGTGATTCCAGCAATGTCGGATCAAGAATGGCCATATAGCCTTGAATAAATCCTTTGCCTTCGAGTTTTTTTACTCGCTCTAAACAAGGACTAGGGCTAAGGTTTATTTTGCGTGCTAGGTCGGCATTACTGAGGCGGCCATTTGCCTGTAAATAGCCGAGAATTGCACGGTCGGTTTTATCTAACTGATAAAATGCTGATGATCCATGATTTTTCACTAGATTATCCTATTAAAATAAGTTATTTAAGCAATATACACTGTTAAGTTATAAAATAACAAAATAAATGACTGCGTGGCACGCGTTATTATATGCCAAATAGTAAGCTTGCATAAACTGGAGAGATGGCATGCGCATTGGTGTACCTAAAGAGATTAAAAACCATGAATACCGGATCGGACTTATACCCGCAACCGTACGCGAGTTGGTGGCTCGGGGACATGAAGTGTTCGTGGAAAACGATGCCGCATTGTCTATCGGTCTTGATAATGCACTTTACACTGAGGCCGGCGCAACCATATTGCCGGATGCTAAAGCGGTATTTGATATTGCCGAAATGATCGTCAAGGTAAAAGAACCCCAGGCTGTTGAACGCGCGATGTTACGCGCTGATCAGGTGCTGTTCACCTATTTACACTTGGCGCCGGATCCTGAGCAAACGCGCGAACTGGTTGAGAGCGGCGCTACCTGTATTGCCTATGAGACTGTTACAGATAATAGCGGTGCTTTACCACTGCTGGCTCCGATGTCGGAAGTTGCCGGGCGTTTGTCAGTTCAGGCAGGTGCTTGGTGTCTGGAAAAAGCCCACGGTGGTGCCGGCGTACTTTTGGGTGGCGTACCCGGAGTTGCCCCGGCCAAAGTGGTGATTATTGGTGGCGGTGTAGTTGGTTTTAATGCCGCGCAAATGGCCATGGGTATGGGTGCTCAGGTGGTTGTTCTGGATCGCTCGCTTGAGGTTTTACGCCGTTTTGATGCCCTCTTTGATAGCCGTATAGAAACCATTTATTCAGATTTACTCTCACTGGATAAATATGTGACCGACGCCGATCTGGTCATCGGAGCGGTATTGATTCCGGGCGCTGCCGCACCAAAACTGGTCACGCGTGAGCATTTGAAAAAAATGCGCAAGGGTTCGGTGGTGGTCGATGTGGCGATTGATCAGGGCGGTTGTTTTGAAACCTCCCATGCCACCACCCATCAAGACCCCATCTATATAGTGGATGACATCGTGCATTACTGTGTGGCCAATATGCCCGGCGCAGTTGCCCGAACTTCGACCTTTGCCCTCAACAACGCAACCCAGCCTTTTGTGTTGCGACTGGCAGACAAAGGCGCAAAACAGGCCATGCTCGATGACCAACACTTGTTGAATGGCTTAAATGTCCACCGTGGCATGGTGACCTGCGAAGAAGTTGCAGAAAACCTAGGCTATGAATTCGTCAACCCAAAAGAAGCCCTAGAAACCGCATAAAACAAAACCCGGTATGGGTTGGTTCTTACGCGTGGGCATAAATGCCCACCCTTGTATGTTGGCAGTCTTCTATGTTTAGCTATCAAAGAAGACGGGCGACGTGGAGAGACTGAGCCCACCCAGAGGTCAACGAACCTGTATTGTAGATCAGCCTCCACGTTGTCACGCCACCCGCCTAAGAGATTGTATGGTATCTGAGCCGCTTTTCAAGGCGAGACTGAATAAACAAGGCAAATCCTGAGGGCCGGCGTCTTTAAATCAGACTTCAAAACAGAGGAATAAACTATGTACTTTATCGGCAATGACGTCTCTAAGTTGACCCTTGATCTTGCTTACTTTGACCAACAAAACCAAGCCTGGGCCAAAGACTGTAAAGTTGGCAACAATCCAACAGGTTGGAATACATTGATCCAATGGGCTGAGAAGCAGACCCAGGCACCCCGTAAGGACATCTGTATAGTGATGGAAGCAACGGGTGTGTATCACCTAAAAGCAGCCGCTTATCTGTCCAGGCAAGGGCTGAAGGTGACTGTCGTAAACCCTCTGCAGGCATCTCAATATGCCAAATCGCAGAGCCAGCAGAATAAGAGCGACAAGCTTGATGCGCGCTCATTAAAAAAGTTTGGTTCACAACTAGAAAAGCTTCATCTATTTCTACCTAACACCCCAGAAATCAGTCAGTTAAAGTCCCTTTTGTCACGCATACATCAACTTGAAAAAGACCTGCAGCGGGAACGAAATCGGCTTGAGAAATGTGACTTTCAGGAAGATAGTTCCTGGGCACGTGGCTCCATCGAGCGATTGATTGGGTCCATCACTTATGAGAAAAAACTGACACAGCAGCAAATTGATCAACTGATCAAACAACACCAGGCACTGAAACACAACCAAAAGCTGCTTTGCTCAATTAAGGGGATCGGCAAACTCACCAGCCAGTGGTTGCTACCGTTTCTCAGCGCTCAGCGTTTCAAAAATGCCCGGGAAGTAGCCGCATTCATTGGCCTGGTTCCTTGCTTCAAATCCTCCGGCACCTCGTTACACACTCGAGGTCAATTGTCTGGCCGTGGTGATGCAAAGCTACGCGCTAAGTTGTATATGCCAGCCGTGTGTGCAATCACGCATGATCCTGCTATGAAGGCCTTTTATCAGCAGCTGGTGGCCAAAGGCAAGCCCAGCAAAGTGGCACTAACCGCAGTGATGAGAAAGCTGGTTCACATCTGTTATGGCGTGATCAAGCACCAAACCCCATATGTTGAAAATTATGCTGCTTGACAAAGTTTTTAAACATGGTATCTACGGTTAAGGCTCGGATTCATGCCCACGAACGATAAATGAGGCACGGGTAGGGTGGGCATTTATGCCCACGCGATTACTGTGTTGTGGTTGGCCAGAGAAAAGCTACGGCTTGAGGTAGGCATTTAATTTCTACCGGCGTGCTACCGCTGAATTCCCCGTCGGGGGTCAGTTCCTTCGGCTCGTCGGTTTCTATCAAAATATGTTTTGCACGCTGTAGGCTCACTTCCGGGTAATGGATGTGTTTGCCGGTATAGATCGATGGAAACAGGCGCAATATCCTCAAGCGTGATATATCAGTCAGTAACAATACATCCAGAAAGCCATCATCAACTTGTGCATCCGGTGCTATCAGGAAACTGGTGCCGGTATAGCGAGAGTTAGAGACACTGGCAAGGACAGTTGAGCAGTCCATGGCTTGACCGTCCAGTGTTATTCTCAGTGGCCAGCTACGCAGAAATAGTGTTTGCCAGAGAGTACCCAGGGTATAGGCACTTTTGCCCAGCAACTTCAGTTTTTTAGCGGTGTGCCCGGCATCAACGCCGAAGCCCATACTAATAATATTAATAAAATACCGCTGTTGGTCAGCATAGCGATAACTTGCACAATCAATCTTGCGTATATTTCCTGCACAAATAATGTCTACGGCTTTTTGCCATTGCCCGGCAAGCAGGTCTAATTCGCGGGCAAAAGCATTACCAGTACCCGCCGGAATCAGCCCGAGAGGTATTCGTTGTGAACTATCCTGGCGGTATAAGCCGTTCAATGCTTCATGCAGCGTGCCATCACCGCCAATAACAATAATCGCGCTATATTGACTGAGGTCACAGTTGCCTAGGTATTCCTCAAAATGCCCACCATACTGCGAGCAAAACAAGCTGGTCTGCAAGCCCTTATCAGCAAAGCGTTGTTCGATTAGCGGAACCAGGTTTTGCCTGTGACCGCTGGCGGCGTTCGGGTTATTTATCAGTAGTAGTTTTTGCATGGTTGAATTTAGCAGCTAAAAAAACCCACCAATTGGCGGGTTTAATATAAAAAATGGGCGGCTAGACCACATAAACAAAGACAAATAATGCCAACCAAACCACATCAACAAAATGCCAATACCAGGCAACGCCTTCAAAGGCGAAATGATTCTCTTTGCTAAAGTGACCTTTTGCACAACGAACCGCAATGACAATTAACATGATGGTGCCCAGAGTCACATGGAAACCGTGGAAACCGGTCAACATGAAGAAGGTGGAACCATAAATACCTGAACCCATGGTCAGGCCTAGTTCTGTGTAGGCATGAATATATTCTTCCACCTGATAAAACAGAAAGGCAATGCCCAGCAACACAGTGGCTACCATCCACATTACCAGCTTTCTCTGATTGCCTTTATTCAAAGCCCAGTGTGCCATGGTAAGAGTGAAGCCGGAGGTCAGCAGAATCAAGGTATTCAGCAGAGGTACATCGAAAGCCGGAATGATATCAAAATCACCACCTAAGTTTGCCGGGCCATTATTCGGCCATACCGCTTCAAAACCTGACCATAAATATTGCCCTGTGGCTATGCCTACACCTTCGCCACCGAGCCAGGGCATCACCAACATGCGGGTATATAGCAGGACGCCGAAAAACACGGCAAAAAACATAACTTCAGAAAAGATAAACCAGACCATGCCCATGCGGAAAGACACATCGACCTGCGCGTTATACATACCTTGCTGTGATTCGCGAATAACCAGTCCGAACCAACCGAACATCATGAAAATCAGGATTAACAGGCCGGCATAAAGCATATATTGTGCACTGTCGCTACCATTCAGCCAGTTTGAAGCTCCAACCATCAGTAAAAACATGCCGATTGAACCGACTATCGGCCATTTGGTGCCATGGGGAATATAGTAAATATCTTTTGAGTCTGACATTATTCGCCTCTCGCTCTGGTGTCGTTTGTAGTTAGAGTAATGGGATTAAGTTGCTTGCTTGTTTCTTTCTTGGCTGTTTGGTTATAGGCCAAAGTAGCCGGAATATTTTTGAAGAAAGTGTATGAAAGGGTGATGCTTTCGATATCGGCCGGTAAATCAGGGCTGATATAATAAGTCACCGGCATATCTTTTTTCTCACCGGCCAAAAGCAGTTGTTCGGTAAAGCAAAAACATTCGGTTTTTACAAAATACAAGCTGGCTTCAGGGGGTGCAACATTAAACACCGCATGGCCAATAACCGGCTCATCACTTATGTTGATAGAGGTGTAACTGGCAACGCTGAGTTTGCCCAGTTGTACTGTTTTTGCGCTATCAACTGCTTCGAACTGCCAGTTAAGCCCGGAATTTACCGTTGCATCAAAACGCATGGTTATTTCCCGCTGATCCTGGTAATGCTGGATATCTTTAGCGGCTACTTCCTGTACTCCGCGTCCGCCGAAACCGGTGACATCGCAAAATATCTCGTAGAGCGGCCACATGGCAAAGCCAAAGCCGAACATTCCAATTGAGATCAGAATGAGTCGTCTTAAAGTGCGTCGATTCGCCTTTCGCTGGACTGCCTTACGCCTAGCCTGTTGGTCGACCTGTTGATCAGCCACTGGCGCTCACCGCTGCATAGATAAACGCCACATAGACCAGCAACGCTACTGTGCCGAGTACCAGTGCGGTTTTAATAATTGCCCCGGAGTTTTTCCGGGGGCTAATGTCTTTCGGTGTTTGATTCACTGTCATCGCTTACATATGGTCGCCGTGGGCCACAACACTATCATCGATTTTCGGCGGTGTTTCAAAAGTATGGAACGGTGCCGGAGAAGGAACAGTCCACTCCAAGCCTTTCGCACCTTCCCAAACTTGAGCTGTAGCAGTTTCTCCACCACGAGCACACTTCCAGACAATATAAACAAACATCAACTGGGTCAGGCCAAAGGCGAAACCGCCGATAGAAGAGAGCATATTGAAGTCAGCAAACTGTGGTGAGTAGTCCGGAATACGACGTGGCATACCGGCCAAACCAAGGTAGTGCTGAGGGAAAAATAGTACGTTAACAAAGACAACTGATAACCAGAAATGCCATTTACCCAGGCGTTCGTTGTACATATGTCCGGTCCATTTTGGCAACCAGTAGTAGGTGCCGGCCATCAGTGCGAACACAGACCCGGTTACCAGTACATAGTGGAAATGCGCGACCACAAAATAGGTGTCGTGATATTGGAAATCCGCCGGTACGATAGCCAGCATCAAACCGGAAAAACCACCGATAGTAAACAGCACCACAAAACCCAGCGCAAATAGCATTGGGGTCTCAAATGTCATCGAGCCTCGCCACATGGTGGCTATCCAGTTAAAGACTTTCACCCCGGTGGGGATCGAAATCATCATAGTGGCCAGCATAAAGTAAATTTCAGCACCCAGCGGCATCCCTACGGTAAACATATGATGCGCCCAAACGATAAACGAAAGGAAGGCGATGCTGGCGGTGGCGTATACCATGGAGGTATACCCAAACAGCGGCTTGCGGGCAAAAGTCGGGATGATTTCAGAGATGATACCGAAAGCCGGTAAAATCATGATATACACTTCTGGGTGTCCGAAGAACCAGAAAATATGCTGGAATAACACCGGATCGCCACCACCGGCCGCATTGAAGAAGCTGGTGAGGAAGAATCGATCGGTAATCAACATGGTAACGGCGCCTGCCAGTACCGGCATAACCGCAATCAGCAGGAAGGCGGTAATTAACCAGGTCCAGACAAATAACGGCATCCGTAGCAATGTCATGCCCGGAGCGCGCATATTTAGAATGGTGGCAATGACATTAATTGCACCCATGATGGATGAAATACCCAGCATGTGAATGGCAAACATGGCAAAGATAAAGCTATCACCGGTTTGCAAAACTAATGGGGGGTAAAGTGTCCAGCCACCCGCCGGCGCACCACCGTCCATAAACAGCGTAGATACCAACATGGTGAAGGCGAAAGGCAGGATCCAGAAGCTCCAGTTATTCATCCGCGGCAGGGCCATATCCGGCGCCCCGATCATCAACGGAATCATCCAGTTAGCAAAGCCAACGAAGGCGGGCATCACTGCCCCAAACACCATTACCAGCGCATGCACTGTGGTCATCTGGTTGAAAAATTCAGGCTGAACCAATTGCATTCCAGGCATGAATAATTCGGCGCGGATAATCATCGCCATGGCACCACCGATGAAAAACATCAGCAGAGCAAAAACCAGATAAAGCGTACCGATGTCTTTATGGTTGGTGGAGTAAACCCAGCGATTTAAAAAGCCCTGGGGTTTGTGATCATGATGATCTTCTTCGTTATGATCTTCGTGTGTAGTAGTTGTCATCGTTCCCTGCCTTATCCGTTATTGTGTTTGGCAATGGTGGCAGGCTGGATTAAATCGCCAGTCTGGTTGCCAAATGCGTTGCGGGTGTATGTCAGTGCAGCTGCAATTTCAGCATCGGTTAGCGTCTTGCTAAACGCCTGCATAGCGGTGCCTTCGCTACCATTCATAACAATGTCAATATGTTTGCTAATGGAACCGTTAGTGACTGGGTTGCCAGCCATCGCTGGAAACGCGGGGGCAAGCCCCTGGCCATCTGTTTGGTGGCAGCCGGCACATTGTTGCGCATAAACTGCTTCGCCCTTGGCCATCAGCTCGGTTTTGCTCCAAATACGCTGGGTTTCAGCTTGAGTAACTGCAAGCGCGCTTTTTTGCTCGACCAGCCAGGTGGCATAATCTTCTTCAGACTTAGCTTCCAGCACAATAGGCATAAAGCCGTGGCCTCTGCCGCAGAGTTCCGCGCATTGGCCGCGGTAAACACCCACTTCGTTAACGCGAGTCCAGGCTTGGTTAATAAAGCCGGGAACTGCGTCCTGTTTCCAGCCCAGTGCGGGTACCCACCAGGAGTGAATCACATCATCTGCGGTAATCAGAAAGCCGATTTTCTTGCCAATTGGGATCACAATTCGGTTATCAACATCCAGCAGGTAGTTGTCTACGGTGGTCGGGTCAATGTTTGAACCAGTTAGACGGGCAGCATTACTGTCGGCCTTAAGGCTGCTGTAAAAACTAATATCTTCATCGATATAGTCGTACTTCCATTTCCATTGATAACCGGTAATTTTAATAATAATATCCGGGTTGGAATTATCTTCCAGTTCGATCAAGGTAATAGTTGAAGGCACTGCCATCACTACCAGTATTAGGATTGGAATAGTAGTCCAAATGATTTCTGCTTTGGTGCTATGGGTGAATTTGGCAGCCACTGCACCGCGCGACTTCCGGTGCAGGAAGATCGAGGTAAACATGGCAGCAAAGACCAGTATACCGATGACGATACAAATCCAGAGAATAATCATGTGTAAGTCGTACACAGCTTTACTGGAATTGGTAACGCCTTCGGTCATGTTCAGACCACTGTCGGTTAGAAAACCGGGAGCGACCAGGATAGCGTAGGTAACGACGGTAATTGCCGCTGTCATCGCTAGACCAACAAGTAGGGTATTTTCCTTTTTCATGGAATTATTTGACCTTTTAGTATTATGTTTGTTGAATGGGTTTTACAGTCTGCGGTCCGTTAATGCGGTCTGCGGCTGTTTAGCCAGTTCAGCTTTCTCGTTACTGTCGCGGTATGTGTGCTGAGTTACCAGTCGATCGCTTACGATCGCTTAATTAATCACAGCCATTGACAACTTTTTCAGTTGTTTTGAGCAATTGTGACCATCTTCAGGCTTCACTCACACACCAACTGGTAATTGTAGATGAAAGCAAGCCTTTCGGGCAAGCTCCGAGTGCCAAGATCTGGATTAAATCGGGGAAAAATAGAGTTAAATCGTCGCTAGGCGGATTTTTTTGCATTTTTGACCGATTAAGGATTTTTCCGCCGGTAAAAACGCGCTACAATTATCCGTTGAGTAAGTAGAATAGGCGGAAGTCGATGCCCCCATCAAGCATAGCTTTGTTGGCCAATAACGACTGCCTGCCCAAAGAAATACTCAGGGAAATATTCAAGAAAATATTCAGGGAAACAATCTAATGCAAAAGCGTAATATCCCCATGCTGATTTCAACAGACCGAAAAACAACATCGCTGCGAGATGCAGTGAGTGCCAGTTGGCTCGTAGATGAAAACCAGCATGTAAAAATGCTGTTGAAAACCTATCCATTGGATCAGGCGC
>QIKG01000144.1 GCA_003232965.1 Oceanospirillales bacterium | reverse complement strand
TTTGTTTTCACGAAATATCGAAAGCGCAGCGCAGGTTGCTGCTTTATGCACAGACATTCGCGCACAGCGTGAAGCCCGCCTGTTGATTACGGTAGATCAGGAAGGCGGCAGAGTTCAACGCCTGCGCGAGGGCTTTACCCGCTTGCCCGCCTTACGCTCTATTGGCAAAATGTATGCCCGTGACCCAGACCAAGCTGGGGATTATGCCTACCGTCATGGCCGCGTCATGGCCACTGAAGTATTGGATCTTGGTATTGACCTTACTTAGTTTTGCCCCGGTGGTTGATCTCGACTGCGGCAGTTGCGTTATTGCGGATCGCTCATTGGGTAACAATGCCGAGCAGGTTATCGAGCTAAGCCACGCTTATATCGCCGGAATGGCAGATGCGGGCATGCAGGCCTGTGGCAAACATTACCCGGGGCATGGGTCGGTGGAACTGGATTCACATCTGGATGATGTTATTGATGAGCGTTCAGCGGAAGAAATTCTAAGCACTGACCTCAAGCCTTTTTCTGCCTTATCTACTAAGTTAGCCTCAATTATGGTGGCGCATGTAACCTATCCAGCAGTTGATAAGCAACCGGCAGGCTATTCTTCCCGCTGGCTAAAACAAATTCTACGCGAAGAAATCGCTTACTCTGGGGTTATAATTTCCGACGATTTGGATATGTTCGCAGCCTGCAATGTCGGCGATATGCCAGTGCGGGTAGAATTGGCATTAGCCAGTGGTTGCGATTTGGTGCTTATTTGCAAAGCAGAAAGTGCGGCAGAATACTTGCAACAGGCCGATAATAACTTTGCCGATGTCAGTATGCTTATTCAGCAACTTTACGGTCGCTCGCTGGTTAGCCGGGAGGATGCGGAAAAGGTATCAGAGTATCGCCAGTGGATAACAACACTAGAGATGCTGCAAGCAGCAGATTCAAACACCGCAGAAATTAGTTAGTGCTGAAACGGGTTTTTAAAATACAAACTATGAGAGTTACAGATTATGAATGCACAAGAAATTTTCGATAAATCAAGTCTTTTGATCGAAAATGCTGAGGTTATGCAAGCGCTTGATCGGCTTGCCGATAAACTCAATCAGCATTTTGAGGGTAAGCAGCCGTTGTTCCTCAGTGTGATGAACGGCGCGATGATACCGGGTGCCTGGTTAGCAACCCGTTTAAAGTTTCCGATCCAGATGGATTTTGTTCATGCCACCCGTTATGCCAGCGGCACCCAAGGCGGCATCATTGATTTTCGCGCCAAGCCCGCTAAGTCGGTAAAAGACCGCGATATTTTGCTTTTTGACGACATTTATGATGAAGGCTATACCCTTGAAGCGATCCGCGACTGGTGTATTGCCCGCGGCGCTAAAAGCGTTGTTAGCGTGGCGCTGGTGCGTAAGCTGCACAGCCGTGGCCTGTCCCGTGACTGGCTGGATTATTTCGGCTTGGATGTGCCCGATGTCTATATCTTTGGTTGTGGAATGGATGCATACGAGCACTGGCGCGAGCTAAGCGAGATTCGTGTACTTGAAACATGAGCGCATTGTTGGGGCTTATCGGTGGCAGTGGGCTGGATCAGTATTCATAAGGTTTACGCTTAGCCACTACTGATACTGCGCCATGGGGCGAGCCATCGGATTGTTGTTGGTGTTTATTAGCGACTTAAACTGCCTAATGACTCACCCATTTTAACCACCAGCCCAACTTCTAACCCCTCTCGCCATTGAAGGCTACCTTCAGGGAATAACAACACCACCGTTGAGCCCATATTAAAACGCCCCATTTCGGTGCCACGGTCGAGAGTTACTTCACCTGCCGAATAATTATAGTGCCGAAGCTTTTTTGCCCGGGGTGGGTTGATCAGCCCATGCCACACGGTTTCCATGCTGGCGACCAACATCGCACCTACCAGCACTAAGGCATGGCTGCCAATAGGGGTGTCAAAATGATGCACGCTGCGTTCGTTACGCGCAAATAATCGCGGAATAGCATCTACTGTATAGGGGGCAACAGAAAATAATCGGCCGGGAACATGGCTCATCTGAACTAGTTCACCGGCAAGCGGCATGTGAATGCGGTGATAGTCCTTGGGCGATAAATAAATGGTGATGTACTCACCGTTTTGGTATTTTTCAGCTTGAGCTGCATCAGCCAGTAATGCCTCACAACTAAAATCGTGACCTTTTGCCTGAAAAATCTGGTTTTCACGAATCTTTCCGTAACTACTGATAGCTCCGTCTACCGGACAGAGTAGGGCGCTTTCATCACTGGCTAATGGGCGGCTACCTGGCTTTAATTGCCGGGTGAAAAAGGCATTAAAATGCGGGTAATCATCCGGGCTTTGATGCAGAGCTTCAGACCAGTTCACGCCGAAACGACTGGCAATGGTTCGAATCATTGCATTTTTAAACCATACAGTACGCACCCTTGCCAGCTTATGAATTACCCATGTCAGCAAGTGGTGGGGGAGTATATATTGCAAGTGGGCGAGCAACTTATTAAGCATAGTCAATTCTCAAATATTCCGGTGGCTTAATCGGTCGCCAATAATTGCAGTAGGTCGGTGGTGATTTGTTGCTCATCGTGCGGGGTTCTTAATAACCCAACCAGCTCAGCCTCAGGGTTCATTAGAATAATGCCAGAGGAGTGGTCAACAATGTAGTCGCTAACGCCCGGTTCATGCTCTTCGATGGTATAAAGCAGTCCCAACTGCCGGGTTAGCGCCGTCAGTTGCGGATGCTCACCGGTTACCGCGGTGAATTCTGGTGCAAAGAACTTCACATAGCTGCCAATGAGTTCGAGGCTGTCTCGTTCAGGGTCGATAGAAACAAAGATAATGGCGGGTAGTTTTTCAGCCGGTAGTTGTTTTTCCAGCTTGCGATAAACACTTGCCATCGTCGACAGGGTGGTTGGGCAAATATCCGGGCAGTGGGTAAAGCCAAAAAACAACAAGCTCCAGCGGCCACGCAGATTATCCAGCCTAAATTCATTGCCATCACTATCGGAGAGTAAAAAATCAGCGATAACCTTAGGTTTGGGGTATTGGGTAATGCTGGCATATTTTGCCATTGACTTGTCACTACCCCCAGAGATAGCGGGTTTGTTTGGTTGGCCAAACCACATACCAGTTCCGGCGGCGATTATAGCGACCAGCAGTAATACAAAGAAAGTGCGTTTATTCATATTTATCTTCTAATTTTCAACAGTTAATCAAAGGCTGAATTATACTGTGTCGGATGGATATAAGTGAATCAATTATACAAACGCGGCACCGACTGGAAGTCTCTGATGTTTTTTACGGGCATGGAACAGATAACAGTGCTGATGAAGCTCTATGGTTAGTTCAGGCGGCTTTTGCTGCAGTGAGTCCGGGCACTGAAATCACTGCTGATGCGCCGGTTAGCGTTGAGTTTCAAACCCAGCTGGATGATTATCTAAACTTACGAATCGAACAGCATACTCCAGTCGCCTATATAACAGGGGAAGCCTGGTTCTGCGATTTAGCCTTTAAGGTGAGTCCGGCTGTATTGGTGCCGCGTTCACCCATTGCCGAATTAATTCGCGAGGATTTTCAACCATGGGTAGTTTTAGAGCCCGGCAGCAGTATCCTTGATTTGTGTACAGGCTCTGCTTGCATTGCCTGTGCTATTGCCGTGTATCTGCCTGATTGCACGGTAGAGGCAGCGGATATTTCTGCAGAGGCATTGCAACTGGCGCGGGAAAACAGGACGCAACACAACTTATCGGAACGCTTAAAAATTATCCAATCCGATCTTTTTTCTGCACTGAAAGGTAAAAAATACCAGTTGATTGTCAGTAACCCGCCCTATGTTTCTAACGCGGAATATGCAGACTTACCGGCAGAGTACCTTCAGGAACCAAAGCTAGGCTTAACCAGTGGTGTTGATGGTCTTGATTTAGTCGTGCAAATGCTGGCTGAAGCCGCTGACCACTTAAATACAGACGGTGTACTGATTTGTGAAGTCGGTGCGAGTCAAGCGGCACTGGAAAGCGTATTCCCACAGCTGCCTTTTCTGTGGCTTGAATTCGCCCGCGGCGGTGAAGGCGTATTTATCTTACAAAGAGATCAGTTAGTGGCAGCAAAACAGGATATTATGCAGGAACAAAACAAGCGACACCGCAATACGCTAAACAGGCAGGTAGATTAGATGGCTTCGAATACATTTGGAACAATCTTTGCAGTAACCACCTTCGGTGAAAGCCACGGTCCGGCAATCGGCTGTGTTATTGACGGTTGCCCACCGGGACTAGCCATCGACAGTGAAATGATCAAAGCCGAGCTTATTCGGCGGGCTACGGGTCGCAGTCGGCATACTTCCCAACGCAAAGAGAAAGATGATGTGCAGATTCTCTCCGGTGTGTTTGAGGGCAAAAGTACGGGTATGCCCATTGCATTATTGATTGAAAATACTGATGCCCGCTCGAAAGACTATAGCCGAATAAAAGATCAGTTCCGCCCAGGGCATGCAGATTACACCTGGCATAAAAAATACGGCATTCGGGATTACCGTGGCGGTGGTCGAGCCTCGGCTCGGGAAACCACCCTGCGGGTGGCTGCAGGTGCCATCGCCAAAGCCTGGCTGAAACAGGAATATAATATTGAAATCCAGGGCTGGTTGGCGCAGCTGGGTTCAATTCGAACAGATACCGTCAAAGACTTTTCAGTGGTTGAAGATAATCCTTTTTTTGCCCCGGATGCCAGTGTCGTGCCGGAGCTAGAAACCTTTATGGATGCCTTACGCAAAAGCGGTGATTCGGTCGGCGCCCGGGTGAATGTACTGGCCAGAAATGTGCCAGTGGGTTGGGGCGAACCGGTTTATGGCAAGTTGGATGCCGAGCTGGCAGCAGCTATGATGAGCATTAATGCGGCCAAAGGTGTGGAGATTGGCGCCGGATTTGAGGCGGTGGCACAAAAGGGAACGCAACACCGTGATGCTATGAAGGCAGGTGACAACAAAGTTGAGTTTGACAGCAATCATGCAGGCGGCATTCTTGGTGGGGTTTCTTCCGGACAGGATATTCTGGTCAGCACCGCGTTTAAACCGACTTCGAGTTTACGCCTGCCGGTCGGTGGCCTGAATATTGCGGGTGAAGAAGTAGAAATCATCACCACCGGTCGGCATGATCCCTGTGTTGGTATTCGTGCTGTACCCATTGTTGAAGCCATGTTGGCTTTGGTGCTTATGGATCAATGCCTGCGGAATAAATGTATTAACTAATAATATTAATGTTGTTTTAATAATAAAGTGAATAAAGTTGATGAGTAGTAATCTAAAAATTGCCGTAGTTGGTGCCACCGGCGCTGTTGGAGAAGTCATGCTGGATATTCTCTCCGAGCACGGCTTCAAACATACCCAAATAACCGCGTTGGCATCGAAACGCTCCGAAGGTAGCAGCGTCAATTTTGGGCGGCGTGAACTGAATGTTCAATGCCTTGATGCTTTTGATTTTTCTTCGGCTGACTATGCATTGTTCTCCGCGGGCAGTTCAATATCATTAAAGCACGCCCCCCGTGCTGTTGCGGCTGGCTGCACAGTGATAGACAACAGCTCTGCTTTTCGTTTGGATGATGCCATACCACTGATCGTGCCGGAGGTGAACGGGGCTTTATTAAAGGACTTTACACGCCCAGGCATTATTGCAAATCCAAACTGCTCCACCATTCAGATGGTCGTTGCGCTTGAACCCATACAGCGTAAATACGGTATTCGCCGGATTGATGTTGCTACTTATCAAGCCGTTTCGGGTGCTGGACGCAAGGCGCAGGAAGAATTGGCTAAGCAAACCATGCAAAAAATGTCGTTTCAGGATATCGAGTGTCAGCAGTTCAGCCAGCAGATGGTATTTAATATACTGCCGCAAATTGATATATTGCAGGACAATGGTTATAGCGGGGAAGAAATGAAAATGCATTGGGAAACCCGCAAGATATTTTCCGATGAGTCGATTGTTGTTAATGCTACCGCTGTTAGGGTGCCAGTTTTCTTCGGGCATGCCGAAGCGATCCATCTGGAAACTGTTAGTCCGTTTGAGCTTGATGATGTCGAGCAGTTATTGCGCACAGCGCCCGGGGTTGTTTATACGCCTAACCTTGAAGGTAGCGAACATCCTACCCCCGCTGTACATGCAGCTGGTGAAGACCCCGTTTTTGTCGGTCGCTTGCGCCGTGATCATAGCCGAGATTTAGGCATAAACCTCTGGGTTGTGGCTGATAATATCCGCAAGGGTGCGGCTTTAAATGCGATACAAATTATGCAGGTGCTGGAAACAGCACGCACGGAGGGGTAAACTTAATAGATGTGTTTAATTGGAATAACTGGAACACAAATAAGACTATCAAGAAATGGCTGTCTGTTCAGACTTAATGTCCAGACTAATATTGGGCTAAATAAAAAACGCTTCGGGGAAGAAAAATGCGTCTGCAGAAAAAATATAGTTTATTAGCACTCCCACTACTGCTACTAGTTGCCGCTAACAGTTGGGCAGCAGGCCTTGGCGGGATCGACCTGGACTCCTTTTTAGGCCAGCCTCTGACGGCTCGAATTCAGTTGATAGGTGTGCCTGCAAATCAGGTATCAACAGTTTCTGCGCGACTTGCCAGTGCCGCCGATTACCGAACTATGGGTCTGGATCAAAATAAACTGCGTGTGCCGTTAACATTTACTCCTGCTGTATGGCGTGGGAAGGCTGTTATCGAAGTTAGGTCAGTAAGCGCAGTAAAAGATCCAATTTTACAGTTTGCTATCGATGTTTCCTGGCAGCATGGACATCTGTTACGTGAATACACGCTGTTTCTGGACCCTCCCACGGTTGCGGTAGCGCCGCCACGCAAAGCCAGTCCGGCAAAATCTGCAAATATATCATCACGCAGTCCATCAAACACATCAACAGGTAATAATGCGGCAAATAGGCCTGCGCCTGACACAAGTAGAAATGTTGTTAATAAACCCGCAGTACAAACAATAATTACCCAGGGTTCTCAGTCACAAGCGGGTGAATACGGTCCGGTGCGCTCTGGTGATACGCTTTGGACTATCGCCAGTAACTGGAGCAAGCAGAGCAGCGTGAGCATTAATCAGGCGATGGTTGCCATTGTTCGTTTAAATCCAGAAGACTTCGTAAAAGGCGATATAAATCGCATGAATCGGGGGGCAATATTGCGCCTACCAACGGCTAAAGATATTTCTGATATTGGTGTTCAGGAAGCCAATGCGATTGTTAGTCAGCAAATTTTAGCATGGCAAGAACAAGCCACGCAAACCACAGCGCTACCCACGCTTTCGGCAGTGACAGAAGAGCCAAACGCCGAAACGCCGAAGATAACGCCGAGCGAGGCAGCAGCAGAACAGCCCGTTGAGATAAATGATGGTGCGTTGGCGCGCATCGTTGATGACCGTTTGGTGCCGGCAATACCTAGGCAAGACATTGCCGGTGATCTGGCCAATGACTCCGGCGGCCTGTTGGAATTAGTGCCTCCAGCTGAAGATGAATTAGCTGAACTAGAGCGCCAGCTTCCCGGTTCAGCTGCTGGTAATGACGAGCGCGATACTATGGCGACCATTAAGCTCGAAAATCGCTTAGTAGTGTCAGAAGAAGACCTAGTAGCTACACAGGAGCAAAATGCAGTTCTGCAGTCACAAGTAAGCAAGATGCAGGCAGAGATAGTCGCACTGAGAGACGGTTTGAATCTGAACGATAATGAACTAGCCGCTGTGCAGCAACAAATGGCGTCAACTGCTGCCGGTACCGAGGCTCAAGCCTCCAACCGTGATGTGGTATCGTCGAAAGGCACCAGAATGCTGAAAAAGGACGATAAAAGCCTGTTTGAACGTTGGTGGTGGCTTGGCTTATTAGTTTTGCTGGCAGGCATTGGGTTTTTGGTTTATCGCAACAGAAATAATGTTTCTACCGAATCACAGGCAGAAACTAACTTCTTGGATAACATCCACGAAAGCGAACAAGTCCGTAAATTTAAAGATACCGACAAGCCTGATGATGAAGGTCTTGCCGCAGAAGCCGAGAAAATTCTGGAAGTGTTGGAACAAGGAGATGCAGAAGCTGTAGAAGAACAAGAACAATTAATCCAGGCAGCCAGCGCAGATGCTGAAAAAACTTCTCGGGATGAGGCTTCAGAAGCGAAGGCTGAAGAAGCAGAAATTCGAAAATTCTTGGATCTGGTTGAAGCGGATAAAACGGCAGTGGCAGAGACTTCAGAAGATGCTCTTGATCATACCGAAACCTTTCCGGCAACAGAATTACAAGAGGAAAGTGAGCCCGGTAACAGTGCTGAGAATGAGGTTTCGGAATCACTCGAAAGTGATGACGATTTAGACTCCGAGCAGGTGGTGGACAAAAGCAATGAAGAGCAGATTGAAATTAAACTCGACCTTGCACGCGCCTATCTGGCAATGGATGACAAGCCGGCAGCGCGTACCATTCTTGATGAAATTATGCTTTTGGGAAGCGAGGAGCAGCAATTGGAAGCGCGTAGCATGCTGGATGAAATTGAATAGCTGCATAGCCTAAGGAGACTCTGATCTATTCATGAATGAGCATCTTGAGCCTATAATTCCTAATAGCGGCGTTGGCAAGCACCAGCAATAGCGTTGCTATTACTAGCACTTACCGCCTTGCTCTTGAAAATTATAAATCTCAACATGCTACACTCAGAATAAATCAGAGTCTCCTTAAAGGCAACACAAGATGCGTTATGCAATGGCATTTGAGTATGATGGCCAGCCATTTTGTGGTTGGCAAACCCAGACACATGCACCTTCGGTACAGGAAGAGGTTGAGGCTGCACTATCAAAGGTTGCAAACTCAAGCATTCGAGTAGTATGTTCCGGACGCACAGACTCAGGTGTGCACGCCTTGCAACAGGTGATTCATTTTGACACCGATGTAACTAGAAGCCCGCGATCCTGGGTGCTCGGGTGCAATGTTAATTTACCCGATGCGATTTCTGCACAGTGGGCGCGTGAGGTGGACTCTGACTTTAGTGCTCGTTTCAGCGCTGTTTCACGGACATATCGCTACACCATCATCAATCGCTGGACTCGGCCTGCTTTAGCGCGTCACCGGCAAACCTGGGTGCGCTATCCACTCGACCATGAATTTATGCAGCAGGCCGCTGAGCACCTATTGGGAGAGCATGATTTCACCAGTTTTAGGGCAGCTCACTGCCAAGCACACCACCCTGTGCGTACTATTTCAGCAATAACAGTTCGACGAAAAGAGGTGCTGGTAGAAATCGATATAACGGCGAATGCCTTTCTTTATCATATGGTCAGAAACATTGCTGGATCATTAATTCCGGTTGGCCGAGGCCAGCAAGGACCTGATTGGATTGCCGAAGTACTGAAGAGTAAATCGCGGGCGGCGGCAGGTAAAACAGCCGCGCCAGAGGGCCTGATCTATATCGGGCCGCGTTACCCCTCAGCTCAGGGTTTTCCAGAACTACCTTTGGCCGCCTTTCCAGAAGACATGTTGGCACCAAAATGAAGGTGAAAATAAAAATCTGCGGGATGACCCGCGCGGCTGACATCAAGGCAGCTATTGATGCCGGTGTCGATGCCATTGGTTTTGTATTTGTACCTGAAAGCCCGCGCTATATAGATATTAAAAAAGCCTTAAAACTGGCCGAACTTATTCCAGTTGAAGTCGAGCTTGTGGGCTTATTTATGAATAGCCCGGCAACCATAATCCATCAGCACTGTTATCAATTACCACTAACCGCGCTGCAGTTTCATGGGGTTGAAGATAATAACTTCTGCTGCCAATTTGAACGGCCTTGGGTAAAAACTGTGGCAATGGGTGGGGTGTCACTGGAGGAATTTGAGTTTTCTGCTTGGCCAGACGCCTGCGCGTTGTTGCTGGATGGCCACCGTGCCGGAGAGCAAGGCGGTCAGGGCTTGGCCTATGACTGGTCGAGAACACCAGAGATATCAAAAAAAATCATTCTCGCAGGTGGATTAAATAGTGATAATGTTAGTGCTGCAATACAACAGGTTAAACCCTGGGCAGTAGATGTATCCAGCGGCATTGAAATATCGCCGGGATGCAAAGATATTCAATTAATTGAGAGCTTTTGCAATGCAGTTAAAGCAAGCCATGTTTAATATAGGTTGGAATTATGTTTGATTTAGGTTCACGCCCCGACGCTAGCGGTCATTTTGGTGAGTATGGCGGCAAATATGTATCCGAAACGCTGATGGCGGCTCTGGATGATCTTAACAAAGCTTGGCAAAAACTACGCAAGGATCCTGAATTCCTAAATGAGTTCGATAACGATCTCAATTTTTATGTGGGCCGCCCTTCGCCTTTATACCATGCGAAACGCTTATCTGAAAAAATCGGCGGCGCACAAATCCTACTCAAACGCGAAGATTTAAACCACACCGGCGCACATAAAATTAACAACACCGTTGGCCAGGCATTACTGGCGCGTTACTTGGGTAAGAACCGGGTTATTGCAGAAACCGGCGCCGGACAGCACGGGGTAGCTAGCGCCACAGTTGCGGCGCGCTTGGGTATGCAATGTGTGGTCTATATGGGTGAGGTTGATATTCACCGACAGGCTATTAATGTATACCGTATGCGCTTATTGGGCGCGCAAGTGCGCTCGGTTACTTCCGGGTCGGCAACCCTTAAAGATGCGCTTAACGAAGCCATGCGCGACTGGGTAAGCAATGTCGATAGCACTTATTACATTATTGGAACAGTTGCCGGGCCGCACCCATACCCGCAACTGGTTCGAGATTTTAATTCTGTGATCGGGCGCGAAGCCCGCCGTCAGGTACAGACGCAATTTGGGCGTTTGCCGGATGCATTGGTGGCCTGTGTCGGTGGCGGCTCAAATGCCATCGGTTTGTTTCACCCGTTCGTGGATGATACCGAAGTACCGATGTACGGTGTAGAAGCAGCCGGCAGGGGCTTGGAAAGCGGCCAGCATGCAGCGCCGCTTACAACTGGCAGGGTGGGTGTTTTACATGGCAACAAAAGCTATTTAATGGATGATGATAACGGTCAAATACTGCATACTCATTCAGTTTCAGCCGGACTAGACTACCCCGGAGTAGGGCCTGAGCATTCCTGGTTAAAAGACAGCGGGCGGGCCGAATATGTGGCCATTGATGATAAAGAAGCACTGGACGCATTCCATCTGTTGACCCGAACAGAAGGAATCTTACCAGCACTTGAAAGCTCCCATGCGGTAGCTTATGCCTGCAAGCTGGCAGCTAGCATGCCAGCGGATAAACTGGTGTTGGTAAATTTATCCGGTCGTGGCGACAAAGATGTTCATACTGTCGCAGAGCTGGAAGGGATACAGCTATGAGTCAGCAATACCGTCTCAAGTCTTGCTTTCAAATGCTCGCCGAGCAACAACGCACCGCGCTGATTCCATTTATTACTGCAGGTGATCCACTAGCTGATGCCAGCGTTGATATTATGCACGCCTTGGTGGATGCCGGTGCCGATGTTATTGAGCTGGGAATACCATTTTCTGATCCGATGGCAGATGGGCCGGTAATTCAGCTGGCCAGCGAGCGAGCCATCGAACGCGGAGTAAGCTTGCATACTGTGTTGCAGGATGTTCACAACTTTCGTCAAAACAATCAAAAAACCCCGGTTATTTTAATGGGTTATTTAAACCCGCTTTACCGTATGGGCTTCGCCCAATTTGCACAATCTGCCGCGGCGGCGGGTGTAGACGGGGTATTAATCGTAGACTCACCACCGGAAGAATCCGTTGTGCTTGAAAGCCTACTGGCGGAAGCTGGAATCTCAATGATTCGCCTGGTAGCACCTACCACCACAGCGGAACGTATGCGGTTGATCGCTGCCGAGGCTACTGGGTTTATCTATTATGTTGCTCTTAAAGGCATCACCGGTGCAGGTAGTGGCGCTAACAGCGATGCTGAAAGCGGCCAACGAATAAACACAATGCGCAAGCTAACCGGACTGCCGGTGGCCGCTGGGTTTGGTATCAAAGATGCCGAAAGTGCAGCCGACTGGGCGCAGCTAGCGGATGCAGTTGTTATCGGTAGCGCCTTAGTTACCCGCTTGGCCGAATGTAAAAGCAGCGAACAAGCTTGCGAGACGGTGAAATCTTTCCTTGCACCTATCCGCATTGCCATGGACAATGTTACTTAACAGTATTACACCAATATTACATCGCTTTATTGTAAAATCAGTAATAATTAGTGAAGGACAAAATGTATGAGCTGGTTTAAAAAATTAATGCCCGCGCGTATCAGAACCGAAAAGAGCCAGAACGGCAGGCAGCGAAATGTGCCTGAAGGACTCTGGGGGAAGTGTGCAGAATGTCAGGCGGTGCTCTATCGTCCTGAACTTGAACGCAATCTGAATGTGTGTCCTAAATGTGATCACCATATGCCGATTCGCGCGCGTAAACGCCTCGAGCTGTTTTTGGATGAGAACTCTCAGGAAGAGTTGTTCGCTGAACTAGTTTCTTTGGACCCGCTGAAATTTCGTGATAGCAAAAAATATCGTGAGCGGATACAAATTGCACAGAAAAAATCCGGGGAAAAAGATGCCCTGATTGTCATCACTGGCGCCTTGGAAGCCAGGCCGTTGATATGCTGTGCTTTCGACTTTAGTTTTATGGGCGGTTCAATGGGCTCAGTTGTGGGTGAGAAATTCGCTCGGGCTGGTGAATATGCGATTAAACACAAAATCCCGCTGGTGTGTTTTTCTGCATCCGGTGGTGCACGCATGCAAGAGGG
>QIKG01000315.1 GCA_003232965.1 Oceanospirillales bacterium | reverse complement strand
CGTAAAATTTCAGGTTGGGTAAATTCTTCGCGCAGATTAAAATCATCTTCGGCAAACAACCGAATACAAACCCCGGGCCCGAGGCGGCCACAACGCCCCGACCGCTGATTGGCAGAAGCCTGCGATATCGGCTCCACTGGTAGGCGTAATACCCGACTGCGGGTGCTGTACCGGGAAATCCGCGCAAGGCCTGAATCAATTACGGCATTAATTCTGGGTACAGTTAGCGATGTTTCCGCAATATTGGTTGCCAGAATAATCCGGCGTTTTGCACCCGGATGAAAGATTTTTTGCTGTTCAGCAGCAGATAAGCGAGCCAATAAGGGTAATACCTCTGTTTCGCGCAAGTTGCTCTTGCCAAGAAATTTCCCGGCCTCACGAATATCCCGCTCACCACTGAGAAATACCAATACATCTCCCGGAATACTGCTTGCACCACCGGTTGAAGTCCGGTCAAGTTCGGTAATTGCCGCATATATCGCCTGATTCAACTCACGTGGCTTGCCGTCTTCGCGCTCCAGTGGTCGATAGCGCAGTTCAACCGGATAGCCGCGCCCGGAAACCTCGATAACCGGTGCTGGTTTTTTCTGTAGGTTAAAATGCCGGGCAAATTTCCCAGTATCGATAGTAGCCGAAGTGATAATCAGCTTGAGATCTGGTCGTCGAGGCAACAGGCGGCGTAGATAACCCAGTAGGAAATCAATATTTAAGCTGCGCTCATGCGCTTCATCAATAATCAAGCAGCTGTATTTTCCTAACAGCGGGTCATGCTGGGATTCAGCCAACAAAATCCCGTCGGTCATAAATTTAACCCGGGTTTGTGGTCCCAGGCGTTCCTGAAAACGCACCTGATAACCTACTAACCCGCCAGTGACGACCTCCATTTCCTCTGCGACACGTTCAGCGACGCTGCGAGCCGCAATCCGACGGGGCTGAGTACAGCCAATCAAGCCATTCTCAGCTAAACCCGCTTGTAAACACATTTTCGGTAATTGCGTGGTTTTACCAGAACCCGTTTCACCGGCAATCACCACCACCTGATTATCAGCCAGCGATTGCACAATTTCCAGTCGATGAGAGCTGATAGGTAACAACTCATCAAAGTAAAATTTAGGTGTGATCATAGCCCTATTTTAAAGCAGGTTTGGGGCATTTGGCCCCACTTTGGTAAAAAAGATTCTTACCGTGCAGAAATGAAAAAATCAGCGCTATATTAGCAACTGATTTTAACGGAAGAAATGGTGGGTCGTATAGGATTCGAACCTATGACCAATGGATTAAAAGTCCAGTGCTCTACCAACTGAGCTAACGACCCTTTGAAGGCACGAAAGGATACCTGAAGCGGGCTGGTTTCTCAAGCCATTTTTAATTTTATTGAAGCGAACCACACAGATTGCACACATGGCGACTCAGCTTATCGGCTTGTCGAGGATATCCTGGTATAACTGTTCGATTTTCTGAGCGATAACCGGAATCTGGAACAGTTCTTCAAATCGCTGGCGGCCGGCTCGGCCCATGACTGGAAGCTGTTCAATATTAGCCGCAATCTCAGCAAGGATACGGGCAAGATCATGGCTGTCACCGTTTTTATACACAAAACCTGTCTCATTATTGACCACAACCCAGCTCATTCCTGAACCCGGGACATCACTGACCAGGCACGCCTTGCCTACACTCATGGCCTCCAGCAGTACCAAACCAAAGGCTTCGGTTCGTTCTATAGAGGACAGGCAAAGGAGATCACAGTGATTCAACTTTGCATCCCGAACTGAATCCGTTACCTGCCCCAATAGACTCACTCGTGATTCAAGCTCGAGGTTTTTAACCTGCGCCAGTAAACTACTCTGAAACGCCCCGCTACCAATGATTTCCAAACGCACATCAACACCTTGCCATACAGTCAAGGAAATGGCGTTTAATAAATGAGCATAACCTTTGTAATAAGCCAAACGCCCTACTGCCAATAACTTGAGGGTACTGGATATCTCCCGGCTTGATTGCACATTATCGACTGACTCCAGACCGAGCGGAATTATTGTTGTTTTATCAGCAAAGCTTTTCAGTGCTACACTTGATCTTGCATAAGCCGGAGATGTCGCTATAACGGCTCTGGCTTTACGCAGGATGGCATCCTGAAATTGTCGGTATATTGGGTAGAGTATTTTAATAAACCGTGGAGATGAGTTGTCCAGCACATCTGAATGCCAATGGATCACCCAAGGTATCTTGCGTGCCTGCGGTAGGAACAAGCCCCAAAAAGCCGCTATATTCGGGCAATGGAGATGGATAATGTCAGGCTGGAATGATGCTATTAAAGCCCGAAATCGGGATGGCAGACCCCAACTGAGTGGTACGAATGGAATATGGCCAAATGTTTTCAGCAGGTGGATGTCTGCACCTTTAAAATTAACCTGCGAATTTCCCGCTGCTTGCTGATGCTGATGAGCTATAGCAACTACCGAATGACCTTGTTTGACTTGTTCAGCAATCAAGCTACTCATAAAGTGCTCAATCCCCCCGGCAAACGGCAGGAAATACTTTCCTATGTGGAGGATTTTCATGCGCGGCTCACTGGCTGGTTTCAGTCATTTTTAGGGTTTCTCAACTCAAATAAATCAATTAAAATCTGATATAATTCACTACTGCTATAACACTTCAGGCTTTTCGAAGAGTAGGTATTGTAGCTGATTATAATTGGATGGATACACTGCAAGGATGACGGGGGCAAGTAATGCCACTATTAGCAACCGGATTTTTAACCCTACTGCTGGTATTTTACAGTGGCTACGCCCTGCGTGGACGAAACTGTAACTCTGTCAGCGAAATGATTGCCAGCTCATTCCTGTATTCCATGCTGATTTCTTGGCTGGTTTTCCTCTGCGCCTACTTTCTTAATCTTTCTACTGGCTCTCTTGCCGCCCTGATTGTTGGCCTAACTGCTGGCTGTTACTGGTTCGGTAACAGTGCGAGCATTGTTTCCACCGGAGCCTTTCGTCGCAAGAACCTGATTCTCAGCCTGACAATACTGCTACTAGGCGCAGTTGTACTATATTTCACTTACCTGTATATACAAATGTTTTATAATCCAGTTTTCACTTTCTGGGATTCGGTAGCCTCCTACAATCGTTGGGCTATCGAGTTGCAAGAAGGCAAATATACTGTTGGTGGCGCCGCCTACCCCGTTTTGTATCCCGGGCTCTGGTCAGTTATTTATCGTTTGCAAGATGACTCTACAATCTGGCTTATCAGCAAAGCCACACAGGTTGTGGCGCCTCTTGCCTTGTTTATCTATGCTGTTTCGCTTTCCCTTGAACGCCGCTCCCTTTTCCCCATGCTGTTTATCGTTAGCTGCGCAGGGCTGGTTATTTTCCGCACCCCTTACTTCCTCTCCGGGATGATGGATATTGCTGTTGTTATTTTAGGTATGTTGTCCTGCCTGATTTTGTGGAAAGAAAGCACTGAAGATAATGGTGGTGGCTTATCACTGCTTTCGGCCGGGGTGGCGAGCCTAATAAAACAGGCAGGTTTGGCGTTTCTACTACTCGCCATATTGATGAAACTGGTAGAAAGCGGCAACCCGAAGAGATTCATTATTCGCTACTGGAAACCGGGTCTGCTGGGGCTTGCCTTACCTCTCAGCTTCCTTGCTTTTTTCCTTTTATACAACGACTTTCAACAAATTCCAGGGTCTTTTCGCGGACTTAAAACAGTCGCAGAAAATGCTGCAAATGGCAGTGAACTGATACCCCACGCCCTAAGCCTCGCATACGCTTATCTACCCATAAAAATCATTCTACCCATCGCTGTATTTTTCGCGCTTGGTTTCTATTTCTCCAGCCCTAGACTACGCTGGTTAAGCGTATTCAGCCTGTTCATTGCTGCTATTGGCACAGTGATTTGGATGTTCATTTCTTCCTACGATATAAGAAATTTATACTGGTCAATAATTCTACTAATTTTTGCCGCCACCATTGGGCTGGATGCCACAATTCATCAAATAATACGCTTTTTCTTTTACAAAAATAACACTGAAAATAACAATAACTTGGAAGATAAAGGCTCCGACAACCTGTCTATCACTGCTGACTGGATTAAACCAGTACTGCTAACCCTGCCTTTAATACTACTGATACCAGTCATGATTCTCGGGGATAGCCGACTACAGGAGATCAATGTAACTGCTAGAAATGAAGTTATTCCACCCGCTTTACGGAGGATGTTTGCTACACCCCCTCCGGGGATGCCCGCAGACTATCGGGTAATGACCAATGTCCTGCCGCTGGTTTGGGCACCTAGCTTAGCCGGGCGAATACAAGCCGATCTCTTCGGTGGAAAATATAAACGGGTTAAGCGCAAACTCGTAAAATCCAGTGCAAGCGTTCTGCTGGTGAAAAAACTACCAGACGGTGGCGGTTATCCGAATGTGAAAAAACTCAAAGAGGAAGGATTAATTCGCCAAGTGTCTGATTCTAAGCTGTATGCTATCTACCTAATCCAACGATAACTAACTTGAATATGCGTGTACTTATTCTCATCCCCTGTCACAACGAATCGGAAAGTATCGGTCTGCTGTTGGATGAAATAAAAGACTTGCACCGAGACCTCGATGTACTGGTGATTAATGATGGCTCGACCGATGATTCTCTGGATGTTATCCGCCAACGCGCATATGTAAAAGTGCTTAACCTACCTTATAACACGGGTATCGGCGCCACTGTTCAAACCGGGTTTCAATGGGCCTTTAAAAATGATTACGATGCTGTTATCCGCCTAGATGGCGATGGCCAGCATCCACCCGCAGATATTCCGGCGCACTTACAGGCCCTGGAGCAAGACCAGGCGGATATGATTATTGGTTCGCGCTTTCTCAAAACCCATAACATTGGCTATCAGTCCACACTGCCACGCCGCCTTGGAATCTACTACCTGCGTCACTTATTAAAATTGTTGACCGGGCAACGAATCTTTGATCCAACTTCTGGCTTTGTCAGTTGTAATCGAAAAGTCATTCGCTGGTTTGCTGAATACTACCCCTACGACTATCCGGAGCCAGAAGCCATTCAGCGGGTAAAACAATGTGGCGGGCGAATTGTTGAAATCCCCACTACCATGCGTAAACGACTCGCTGGTAAGAGTAAGATATCCACAAGTGATAGTTTTTACTACTTTATCAAAGTCAGCTTGGCACTCATCATGTTTCATGGTCGCAAGTGCAATACGAGGGATATATGATTACCTTGGAACTACAAATTACTGTTTTCCTAGCTGCCCTCTTATTGCTTTTTTTCGTCATTCGCGGCATTCGCTCCGGGCACCTACAGCTTAAACACGCCCTGCTCTGGTTGTTTCTCGGCCTGATTAATATGATTTTTGCGGTGTTCCCGGGAGCCGCTCTGTACCTGACACAACTGATGGGGATTGAGCTTCCTGTTAATGCGATGTTTTTAACTTCTATCGTAATAGCCTACCTACTCATACTACAATTAAGCATTAATAGTTCCACTAATGAATTGAAAAAAAGAAAACTCGCCCAGAAGCTCACCATTCTCGAAGAAGAAGTCAGGGAACTGAAACAGCAGATGGAAAGGCTTTCTAAGAATAAATTGTAGGGTCGGGCAAGCCAGCATCACTAAAACCTTGCGCGCGGATTCTGCAGGAATCACATAAACCACAAGCTCGACCCTGCTCATCTGCCTGATAACAAGAGACGGTGATTGAGTAATCCACACCAAGCTCGCCGCCACAAGAAATAATTTCTGCTTTTGTCAGTTTAATCAATGGTGTTTCAAGGCTAATGTGCTGGCCTTCTACCGCCGCTTTGGTGGCCAGATTTGCCAGTTGTTGAAATGCCGCAATAAACTCGGGCCGGCAATCAGGATAACCCGAATAATCCACCGCATTGACTCCGGCATAGATGGCCTCAGCCCCAAGTACTTCTGCCCAGCCCAGCGCCACTGATAACATAATGGTATTGCGCGCGGGTACATAGGTTGAAGGTATGCCAACTTCCGCTTCTAGAGGTACAGCGATAGTGTCCTCGGTTAAGGCTGAGCCACCGATAGCTCTAAGATCTATCTGTACCACTTTAAGGCTGTTAGCTGATAAGTTTTTGGCGACTTGTTCGGCGGCGTTCAACTCGGCGCTATGCCGTTGGCCATAATCAACTGAGAGACAAAAACAATCGTAGCCTGCAGAAACAGCGATGGCTAAGCAAGTGGCGGAGTCTAGCCCACCTGATAGTAAAATGACGGCTTTTGGTTTGTGCTTGGCATTCATAAGGGTCTAGGCTCTTCGAATTTATCGACTGAGTTTATCGGCCGGGTTCATCGTTCCATAGGATTTTATGTAACTGCAGTTGGAAACGGACAGGTAGGCGATCAGCGATTATCCAGTCTGCCAGCTCAGCAGGCTCCAATGCAGACCAAACAGGTGAAAACAATACCTCGGCAAAATCTGGCAGAGAATATTGATGCAGTTGGGCAACAGCCCAGTCATAGTCAGCGCGTGAATTGAGAACAAACTTAATCTGATCATTGGCATTGATATAATCGAGATTTGACCAGAGATTGCGCTTGGATTCACCAGAATCCGGGGTTTTCAAATCGACTACCTTAGTTACCCTGTGGTCAACATTACTGATATCTATAGCGCCTGAAGTTTCCAATGACACCTCATATCCGGCATCGCAAAGCAAAACCAATAATTTCACACAGCGTTTTTGCGCTAATGGTTCGCCACCAGTTACACATACATACTTGACCCCGTTAGCCTCAACTGCTGCGAGGATTGCTTCAAAGCTAAGCCACTCGCCACCAAAAAATGCATACTCGCTGTCACAATAGCTACAGCGTAAGGGACAGCCGGTGAGACGGATAAAGGTTGTAGGTCGACCGCTATCGCGTGCTTCACCCTGGAGAGATAGAAATATCTCGGTGATTTTAAGATAACCGTTACGGTTATCAGGGGGTTGTTGAATGATGTTGGTATTTGCAGTCTTATTCATTATTTAAATCTAACGCGTGGGCATAAATACCCAGCCTACAATCCATTCCGTGTAAACGCGTGGGCATAAATGCCCACCCTACAATCCGGTTAAGCGACTGCTTACTGACCTGTGGTGCTTTCCAGTTGCATGGTTTTTAATCGGCTATCTGCCAGTTTTTCCAGAGTTGTACCTGGGTACTGCTGCTTAACCCTTTGCAGAATATCAGCGGCCTTTTGGTGATTATCCATTTCGTAATAGGTATAACCAATTTTCAACCAAGCATCCGGGGCTTTTTTACTTTCCGGGTATTTTTCCAGCAAGCGTTGGAATGACTCAAGCGCATAATTGTAATTTTGGGTCACATAATAAGACTCACCCAACCAGTATTCGGCATTCCCGGCAAGCGGGCTTTGCGGATAGGTTTCCAGAAAATTATAAAAGCTTTCCGCGGCCTCCGTGTACCGCAAATCTTTCAGGTGGGTGAAAGCCATCTGGTAGGCTGTTTTATCATCAACGGCTGGCTCTGGTTCTGGTGACGGGATTGAGACTGGCGAACTTGCTGCAGAATCTAGCGCCGAAATATTTCCACCGGTAACTGCAGCTAGACCATTAGCATTTGCAGCTTCATCCACTGGCGCTACAATCGCAGGGATTGGCTCTGCGACTTGAGTAACGGGCTTCTGCAATTCACCAAGACGGGTATCCAAATCCAGATATTGGTCACGCTGACGCGATTTTAAGTTTTTCAATTCATGTGATTGCTGCTCTACCTGCCCGCGCAATTGCCTGACTTCTTCCTGTAACTGCTGCACCTGATAAACCAAATCGGCAACAAACGACTGGTCAGCCTGTGCAAAACTCGCACTGCTAAACAACAGGCTGAAAACTAAAATCATGTTTTGGAAATATTTCATCGACGGCAGTTACTCATTCTGACTAATGTTGATTCGATCACAGAAACTGGAATCAGTTCCCAGGAAGCGACAAGCCGGACTATTCATCCGGAGTATTGTTTAATTCTTAGGTCGAACAGGCCCGGGTATTACCCCGGGCACTTTAGTTTTTACCTTAGCGTGCGGTATAAACGATTTCTACCCGGCGATTGCTACCCCAGCAAGAATCACTGGTTTCGCGACAAATCGGGCGTTCTTCGCCATAACTGACCACATTCATCTGTGAACCACGCACACCTTGAGCAGAAAACAAACCGCTAACGGAATTACCGCGGCGTTCGCCCAAGGCTAAATTGTACTCACGACTGCCACGCTCATCGGCATGACCTTCGAGAGTTACACTGGCACTTGAATTTGCTGCAACAAACGCTGCATGCGCCTGTACGACCGGACGAAACTCCGCGCGTACGGTTGATTGGTCATAATCAAAATAAATAACCCGTTTTGAAAGTAAGCTTTCGGGGTTATCGAGATTGCGGACATCAGTATGATTTCGCGGATCAACAGCAGCGGTGGTAACATCCGAAGCTGTAGAGCTATCCACTATAGGTGCCGAATCGATATCATCCTTGATCTCATCTTTTTTACAGGCTGTCAGACCCGTAACTAACATCAGTGCGAGTAGTGATTTTGTTATGCTATTCATACTAAAATTCCTTTTGAATTAAGCTTGTAATTATAGTGATATTTAAACTGTTTTTCATGGATTAATTCAATAACTTAATTAATAAGTTATTGAATAATCGGTGACCACGCCGGCTCACGCACATCACCTTCAGAGAGAACCAGGCGCTGCTTTACTCTGCCATCTACCGATACCGCCAACAAAACACCTTTACCGTTCTCCTTTGAAGCATACAGTATCATGCTACCGTTGGGGGCAAAACTTGGTGATTCATCGAGAATTCCATTGGTGACAACGATAAGTCGGTTGTTTTCTAGATCCTGAATCGCTATACGATAACGATTTTTCGATCCCTGTACCATAGCAATTTTGTTATTCCTCGGCGAAATACTGGCACGGGCATTGTAATCCCCTTCCCAACTGATGCGTTCCGGGTTGCCGCCGGTTACTTTAATACGATAAATTTGCGGGCGGCCGGCACGATCAGAAGTAAAGTAAATATAACGGCCGTTCGAATCCCAAACGGGCTCTGTATCAATACTCCAGTGATTGGTCAAACGAGCAAATTCGCTACTGCCGAGGGTGTGCAGATAAATTTCCGAGTTGCCCGATTTTGATAATGAAACTGCCAAGCGGCGACCATCTGGTGAAAAAGAAGGCGCTCCATTAATGCCTTTAAAGGAAGAAATCAGCTGCCGCGAACCGGTAAGAATATTCTGAATATAAACTGCAGAATTACCTTTTTCGAAAGATACATAGGCAATTTCATTACCATCCGGCGACCAAGCTGGCGACATCAGCGGTTCAGGAGATGTGGCAATTGCCTGTGGCGAAAACCCATCTGCATCAGCAACCATTAACTGGAATTCAATATTATTACCTGTGCCGGTAGCGGTAATATAGGCTATCCGGGTAGCAAAGGCCCCCGGTGTACCGATGATACGTTCATACACCGCATCGGCTATCCGGTGTGCTGCATAGCGCAGATCTCCGGGCTTTACTGGGAATACCCGCGCTAACAGGCGTTGTTGAGTATGAATGTCGAACAGCTCAAAACTCACTTCATAACCATCAACTACATCGCCACTGATTTTTCCAACCACAATATAGTCGTTCTTGAGTGCCTGCCAAGCAGCAAAGCGGATTTCATCGCCATTGGCCGGGGTAGCAATAATGTCTTCCGCCGGTAATGGGCTGAACAAGCCTGAGCGGTAAAGATCAGCTGAGACCACGGTGTTGGGCAAAGTTGATGGCGGCGGTGTGGTAGCCTCCCATTTTAATGGCACAATCGCAATAGGAATAGCGCCTGAAACGCCTTCGAGGATTTCAATTTCCAATTTTGCATAACTATTTTGAACCAAAAACAACAGGCCAAACAAACTTAGGCTAAAGCCCACTAATAGCTGGGAAATTCTACTGCGCTCGCAAATCAACTGCTTATTCATTTAATCACCGTCATATTTAAATTCAAACTCTATTTCTCGCACAAATACTTTCTCAAAACCGCGATATGGAAGCACGCCCGCACGCATTACTGCTGCCTGAATCGAGCGTTTGGTGGCTTCATCTGCATTACATTGTGATTTCACCACCGTAGCACTGATAACTTCACCGCCCGGGATTTGCTCTACCGCTATTCTACAGCGCAAGCCTTCTTGAGCTGTTGGCGGTCGATACCAGTTGCGGGTTACCGAGTTAGTAATCTCAAGTACATACTGATCTGCCAGCGTTCCCAACACCTGTGCCTGTGCCAGCGCATTGGCTTCAGCTTTCATTTGGTCGCGCGTACGTTTATCGGCCGCCATTTTTTCCCGTGCTTTACGCGCTTCGGCCAACTTTCTTAATTTTGCACTTTCAGCCTCAATCTTCCGCTGCTGTTGTTGCCGTTGCTTAGTGATCTCTGCCAATTCAGCCTGCTGTTTTTCAACCAATTCTTGCTGAGCTTTGCGCTGCCGATCTAAATCTGCGCGGCGCTTTTTATCAGCCTCATCCTGTTGTTGTTTCTTCAGGTTGGCCTTGCGGCGCTGATCTGCTAGCACCTGTTGGCGTTTGTCGGCATCCTTAGCCTGTTGTGTTTCCCGTTGTTTCTGGGCGGCCAGTTGTTGCTGGCGTTTAGCAATAGCATCATCTCGTTGCTTCTGAGTTTTGGTCTGTTTCTTTACTTTGTCGATCTGTTTATTGAGATCACTGGCATTGATAACCACCGCTTCAATATTTAAGCCCGCTAGCCGGGGTTTCTCGAACTTTTTACTGCTCCAGGAACCACTAAACATGGATGCCAGCAGGACCAGGTGGACCAGGACCGCTAGCAATAAGGGTTTGCTAAACTCCTGCATACTAGCTTTTATCGACTGGATCGCCCATCAGCCCCACCTTGCTCACACCCGCCTGCTGTAATAACACCATAGTCTCATATATCTTGCCGTAGCCGGTGTTTTCATCGCCAGCAACCAGCACTTCAATTTTTGGATTTCTACGCACAAACACCGATACCTGCTTGATCAACTCCTCAGCAGTCACTAGGCCTGCGTCATCACCAGCGGCATTTAAATACAGATCGCCAGTTTGCATAACGGTAATAATTATGGGGATATTGTCTTCATCAATTTGCAGCGCTTCTGCATCAGCTGAAGGCAAATCAACCTGAACCCCAAGGTTTAATAACGGCGCTGTTGCCATGAATATAATTAGCAATACCAGCATTACATCAATGTAGGGTACCACATTGATTTCAGCCATAGGCCGCCGGCGTTTGCGGATTTCATACTGAGTTGCCATTAGAATTCGCCTGAGCCTGCCAGATCGCTTTTCGCTAGATTATGTGCCTGACGATGGAGAATGGTAGAGAGTTCTTCCTTGAAATTATCATAGCGAAGCTCCAGTCGTTCTGCCTCGTTGGAATAACGGTTATAGGCAATCACTGCAGGGATCGCGGCAAATAAACCCATCGCGGTTGCAATCAAGGCTTCAGAAATCCCGGGGGCAACCGATTGAATGGTCGCCTGAGTAGCCGTAGCTAACCCCCGCATAGCGTTCATAATTCCCCAGACGGTACCAAACAAGCCCACATACGGGCTGATAGAGCCGACTGTGGCAAGGAAAGTCAGGTGGTTGTCGATTTTATCCATTTCCCGAGTTAAGGCAATCCGCATCGCCCGATGCGCACCATCCACCATTTCGCTAGCGGACATGCCGCCTTGCTGCGACATCCGCATAAACTCGCGAAAACCGGCTTCAAATATTCGCTCCATACCTTGGGCCTGTTGTTCGCCTTTGGAAATACCTTCAAACAAGCGCGCTAGATCTGCACCTGACCAAAAGTGTTCTTCGAAACGATCGGCTTGTAGCCTAGCTGTACGCAGCATCTGGCGTTTCTGGAAAATTATCATCCAGGAAGCTATCGAGGCTACCAGCAGCGAGAGCATGACCATTTTGACCAACAGGCCAGCTTCACTAACTAAGTGCCACAGGGATAGATCTATATTCATTGGAGAATTTCCTTCCTCAGGTTTTTTGGAATTCGGGTGGGCTTAAATTTCCGCGCAGTCAAACAGGCTACGCGAACCTCTGCCTTTGCCAGCAGTTGCTGGTCAGAAATCCGAATCATTGTTTGTGATAACTGCAAAGATGCCGCCCCAACATGCTTGAGATTGACACTCACTAACACTTCATTATCAAGCTGTGCGGGTTTAATAAATTCTATATCCATGTTGCGTACAACAAAAACTATGCCTTCATCTTCAGCCAAGCGCGACTGGTCGAAATTTCTGGCTCGTAACCATTCCGTCCGCGCGCGCTCAAAAAAGTTCAAATATTGACTGTGATAAACCACCCCACCAGCATCGGTATCTTCATAGTAGACACGAATTTTCCAGGAAAAATCAGACATAATACGGCCTTATTGTGGCATTTTTCTGATTAATCACGAATCGAATAGATCATCTGCAGCAGCACTGGCGGAATGTGGCGGCACCAAGCCTAAATGACGCCAAGCGTTTGCAGTTGCCATGCGCCCGCGGGATGTGCGCATAATATAGCCTTGCTGAATCAGGTAAGGTTCAAGAACATCCTCTACTGTACCGCGTTCTTCACTCAAAGCGGCCGCCAAGGAATCAACGCCAACCGGGCCACCTTCAAAATTGTGAATAAGAATGTGCAGCAGGCGACGATCCATGGTGTCGAAACCCTGATCGTCAACATTTAGCATTTTCATTGCGGCCGCGGCTATTTTTTTATCGATATTGCCATCGGCTTTTACCTGGGCATAATCCCG
>QIKG01000222.1 GCA_003232965.1 Oceanospirillales bacterium | reverse complement strand
TGACGTATAGGCAGGGATTTCAGCACCACATAAGCTACCAACCATAACCCTATCGATAATTGGTATGCTTTTATGGACAAACGGCACTGTTAACTCGTTGATATCATCTATAATTAAAACCTATAGAAAGTATTGGATCGAAAATGCAAAAAACACAGGGATTTACCCTAGTAGAATTACTCATCACCATTGCTATTATGGCAATTATGATGGCGCTGGCTGTGCCCAGTTTCACCCAGATGGTAGAACGAAACCAGGTAACAACTACAGGCAACGATATGATTGCGTCCATTATGCTGGCCCGCAGCACGGCGGTTACCCGAGAGGAAAACATGGCGCTTGCAAAATTTGATGACTGGGGCGATGGTTGGACAATAACAGATACCAACGACACGGTAATATTAAGCCACCGGACAAGTCACCCTAATCTCTCAATCACTGCACAAGGCAGCAACACCACTGACTCTATAACCTACACAGCCCAGGGAAGAACATCACCGGCGCTTGTTGCCGGCGCTGATTATTTTAAAATCAGCTTGGGAAGCAGTCAACGCTGTATTAACTTTTCAACCTCAGGACGGCCGAGTACCGGAGATTGCCCATGAGTATCAGCTCTTTTGTAAAACAACGAGGCACCAGTCTGCTTGAGGTGCTAATAGCAGCCATAATAGTTGCTATTGGCTTGCTTGGAATTGCAGCACTGCAAATGAAAGCTGTGCAATATTCTGTAGATTCTCAATACCGTTCGGTAGCAACCGATATTGCCTGGACAATGGCGGATAGAATTCGCGCAAACCTTGCCGAAGACAATAGCTACTCCGGTATTGCTGCGGATTGCGCTGCTGTTGTAAGAAATTGTGCCATGGTGCCCACTGCTTCAGATGCTACATCCACTGATTCTTGCTCAGCGACTGAAATTGCCGCCTACGATATTAAATCTGCATTGTGCACTATTGGCGGGCAGCCGGAATTACCTGGAGGTACTTTGAGTATTGCTGCATGCACAGATGCGGATGGCGACGACGGGGATGACTGTTCCCCGCACTCAACCTTCGAAATCCAAGTCGGCTGGAACACACGCTCGGACTTTGATGGCGATTTTGTGGATAGTGTGGTTATGGTAATAGTGCCCGGTACTGAGCAGACAACTCCCTTATGAAAATATTTCCGACAAACAAACATAGCGGTTTTACTTTAATTTCACTGTTGATAGCAAGCGCACTTGGAATTTTTATAATGGCTGCTGCAGGCCAAGTCTACATTAATAGCCAGGCAGCCTACAGCTTACGCAATTCCGTTTCTGCGGTTAGTGAAAACGGGCGTTATGCACTAGATGATATTCGCCGCACCCTAGTAATGACAGGCCGTGATATTAGTGCTGCTCAGACTGCCTTCGCCCAGATTAATTCATCTGGTATAAGCGATGCCGGCGCTAGCTCGAGCGAGTCTGATATTATCGCCGTGCGTTATGCACAAGGCAGCTCCTGTGCCGGTGATGTCAGTGGATTCAGTACCATTCGCATTAAAGTAGTCAACAACATACTGATATGCGAGCTTAATGGCATAGAAGTGCCGCTGGTATCAGGTGTGCATTTAATGCGGGTGCTCTATGGTGTTATGGATACCCCATTAACCAACAGCTCTGCAAATCGCTACATTACCGCTCAAGCAGTTGATGACGCGGGCGCATGGCGAGATGTAGTTGCCATGCGGGTCGGCTTGGTAGTCAGTTCAGACAACGAAACCCTGCCTGTTCATATGCGCGACTCAAACGTTAAGACAATAAACCTGCTAGGAATGACCTTTACCCCCCCCGATACCGAACACCTCTTTCGTGCCGTAACAACGACTGTGGTTTTACGCAACTTAAACCCTATTATTTCGAAGCAATAACTATGAAAAATACTCATATATACAACAAACATAAACAAAATGGTGTGGCTCTGATTGCCAGCATGGTGTTATTACTGGTAATAACACTGCTTAGTCTGAGCTCCATGCGTAATACCAATATAGACACTAAAATTGCGGTAAATCACCAACATAAGCAAATTAGCTTTCAGGCGGCTGAAAGCGCTTTGTTTAAGCTGATGAGCCCAAACCCAACGATTACTGTACCCCTAACAGAAGCTGCGGTGCCAGTCATGAACAGTAATTATTTCATATCCACCGGGGTTGATTCACAGCCCAATGTAGATGCCGATATAAGCATGGACTATATTCGTGTTTCGAATCCAGGTGAATTTAAATTTAATGGTTTCGGCTTGAGCCTAACTACACTTATATACCAAGCTGATGCAGTTGGCAGCGTTGCTGGCAGCAATGCAACCGCACACAACCGCATGGGCGTTGTGCTAATACGAAATTAAGAAGGAATTCAACATGAAAACAATGCCACAATACACACTTAAAAAACTGGGCTTGTCCTTATTTTTAGGACTGATTCTGGGTACATCTTCGGTACAAGCTAATGATGTTGAGGTTTATCGAACCCAGGGTTCTTCCACAATTGTTAAACCTAATTTGCTTTTTGTACTTGATGAATCCAGTAGTATGGATGGAAAAGACGGTGATAGCACGACCCGAACCGAGGAGCTGCAAGCTGCCTTGAGGGCTATTTTTGCGACTCCGGAAGACGGGGGGATTGAAGAAGTCAATGCGGCCTTTATGGGCTACAGCAAACGCGAATTTGGTGGTAGGCGAGTGATCACCGTTGGCCCAAGCACGGGGTTTTACGATGTTGATACAGACCGGGCTCGTCTGCTGGAAGATATTGACGATATATATCATATCAGCGGTACGGTAACTGTGCAGGCAATGAGTGCTGCTATGGAGTGGTTTAGCACCGGTTTTACCGATGACGATGGTACTGGTAGTTATGATGGCTGTTCCTCGGCTAAGGGTTCTTGTCCCGCAGGTACCGGCACGGGATCTGATGAGACCGTTGACAGCCCGGTAACTAGCGAACTGTATTGTGCGCAAAACTCGATTATTCTGCTCACCGATGGTGAGCCCTGGTCTGATCAAGGCAGTAGCAACTCTGAGTATTCTGACCCGCATCCCTACAAATCTGATTTTAAATATCAAGGCATTGCGTGCACCAGCCCAGATCCCAGCGGGTTTAGCATGAACCGTGCGGGCTGTACCGGCGATATTGCCGAGTGGGGTTTCAACAATGACTTATTTCCTACTATCCCGGAAGTTCAAAATGTAACCACTCACACCATTGGCTTCCATACAGGAACAAATGCGTTAGCCTACTTAAAGGATATCGCCCTCCGCGGTGGTGGAACTTACTATCCCTCTAGTAACACCGCTGAGTTGGTAGAAGCATTCAGCGCTATTGCAAACGAGGCAAAGGCGTCAATTACATACACATTCAATGCGCCATTGGTGCCGTTCAATGCGACTAACACAGCGGTAACCGGTGAGTTTATCTATGTTCCAGTTTTCGAACCCAGTATTACCGCTTTCTGGAAAGGAAACATTAAGAAATACAAAATAAGTGTCAGCGATACCGCCATTACCCTCTCTAGCGCCGAGGGTGGTGGTACAGTATTGGGTGCCAACAATTTATTCATGCCTACAGCCAGAAGCTATTGGGGCAATGGTACCAATGATGGTAGTCAGGCGCTGGTTGGTGGCGCGGTAACTAATTTTACAGGTACAAGAAAATTATATACCTATGTTGCTGGTAGTTCTTCTAAAAACCTGGCAACCGATATACAAAATCATGTCACTGATGATAATCCCTTGGTTACCCATGAGATGCTCGGTTTGTCTACCCCAACGGATATCAATAACTCCTCCGACCCGCTCAACATTAAGCGTAAAAGCCTGATTAAATGGTCAAACTGGACCGATGATGAAAATTTGCACGAGGGTGAAATGGGTGCCCCAATCCATACACTACCCGTTGTGGTTGATGCTTACGGTCCTGACAACGATGTTATTCTGATGCCCACATCCGAGGGTGTGCTCGAAGCCATAGATGCAAATACCGGCGCCCCCTTATGGGCCTTTATGCCAGAAAGCATGCTTAAAAATATTAACGAACTAAAGAATAATGCTGTACGCAATGTGCCATTATATGGTTTGGATGGACCGATGACGGTATATAAAACCGGTGGTAAAACCATGGTGGTTTTTGGCATGCGTCGCGGTGGCAGGAATTATTACGCGCTAGATATTACTAACCGCGCCAACCCTAGGTTTGCCTGGCAAATTCTCGGTGGGGTAGACACACGTTTTGTCAATTTAGGACAAACTTGGTCCAAGCCCTTATTCGTTAAAATGGAAATTACCGGTGTGCCTGCAAATAAGCAAGTGCTGGCTTTCGGTGGTGGTTACGATGATGACACCCAACATGGTGTTACCACACGAATTGATGACACTCTAGGCAAGGGTGTTTATATAGTCAATGCTGAAACCGGTGATTGGATCACAACCTATACCCCATCCGGTAACTTGAATGGCATTGCGGCCGACCTATTACCCGTAGACATCAATGCGAATGGAATAATTGATCGCTTTTATGCCGCTGATATTGGTGGCAGGATTATTCGTTTTGATACACCTGATAACGATTTCGCCAGTAGCTTAGTAACTTCAGGAGTTATCGCTGATGTAAATGTGGATAGCACTGTTTACCATCAATTTTTCAATACCCCAGAAGTTGGCTACTTCAATAAAGGCAGCAGCCAGTTTCTGATTGTACTGATTGGTTCCGGCGCCCGCCCTGATCCGTTAGATAAACTAGTAACCAATAGTTTTTACATGATTAAAGATCCTAACATCTGGACAGCACCAGCGGCCTATGAAATAGTCGAACGGAGTGACTTACACGATACCACTGCAAATCTAGTGCAAGTCGGAGATGTCAGTCAGCAAACCCAGGCATTAAATGATTTAAATACTAGTGATGGCTGGTATATAAATATGCCGGTTGGTGGCGGTGAAAAAGTATTTTCAAAAGCTAGCCTCTACGATTTTTCGGTGCTTTTTACTACTTATAGCGGTACTCGGTCAAACTCAAATGATGTTTGTGATGCAGGCGTAACCCAAGGGGAGTCTAATTTCTGGGCGGTTAACATGCTAACAGGTGCGGCAGTGTTCTCAGATCTTGATGGTGAACCCAACGATCTGGTTACCGGCGACAGAACCAAATCGCTGAACATACCGGGTATGCCACCTGCACCAACTTTATTGTTCCCTGGTACCGACGAAGGCCCGGGTAAGGTTGTGGTCGCGCTGGTAGGACTACAAGAAGTGACCCGTTGGCCTGACCGCTTCCATGCGATCTACTGGGAACAAGTTATAGACGGCAGCGTACCTGAGTAATGAATTGAATTAAATCGAATTAAATTAAAGAGACCAAAATGTATACTATCAATAAAACTAAGGGCTTTACCCTGATTGAGCTGATGATAACGGTTGCTATAATAGCCATTTTGGCCAGCATTGCTTACCCCAGTTATCAGGATTCTATCAGAAAAGGCAAGCGAAATGATGGCCAGGCAGCATTGATGGATCTCGCCGGTCGACAAGAAGCGCATTATGCTAAAAATGCCACTTATACTACTGAACGGACCGACCTGAATGTTTCCAACAGAAGCGCGGAAGGCTACTACACTATACGTATCGCATCTGCTAATGCAACCGCCTATGACTTAAGGGCCACACCCAGAGCTCAAGGTGGGCAAAATCAGGATAGTATTACTCAATTTCGCTTACGCTCTGATGGCAGAAAGAACAGTCGTACTAGTTCTGGCTGGAGACAGGGCTGGAGTGGTTACTAATCCATCGTGATTTAGGCAAGCTATACCATGGGATTTGCAGCAGTTAATTTATAGCCCGTCATTTACACCAGGTTTTAACCAGCGCCTGATTAGCACGGATTTGATCATTTAGTTCAGTTTGAGTATATGTTATAGGCTCATCCCCATCTGAAGCGAATTCTGTTTCCGGTGAAGCCATACGCAGCATAGCAACATTAGCTTTTGTTACTTCGCAATTGCGTTTAACAGCGTCAGCTTCACTTAGGGTTTCAGTCGGCTTGGTCTCTATTACAGCCTTTTCCGCCGTATCTTCAGTCAAGTCATTCTCTGAAGTTTTCTCTATTTTAATAATCACCGCAACACTATCATCGCTTGGTGGTGTTTGTGAATAAACCAACTCTCCATCCGCATTTGTCCACTTATAGATTTCAGCTGAAACCTGGGAACTAATGCAAATCATAATAAATAAACCAGCTGCAATACTTAATTTCATACCAAGCTCCTGATAAATAATATGGTTAGATGCTAGCATATTTTCGCGAGTCACCGCTACCAATTTCACCCTACTGGGGCTTTCGGCATTGACGCGTGGGCATTTATGCCCACGCGTATTTATTCACAGCCGTTATTGGGCTGAGGTTTAATTAAACATCAAAAAAAAGATTAAGACTTTTAGCCACCTGTTTTAGTTTATTATCGTTAGTGGCTATCGGTAATTGTTCTCGTTGTGCCAGAGCTACATAGGCCATGTCATATGAGCTGAGTTGATGATGGCGTGCTAAATCAATATTCTTGCTATCAGCTAGTGAAAATACTTGTCTATCTGTTTGAATATTCAACGACTGTAGAATTGTAATAAACTCTTCACTGGCGGTAACATGGATTCTTTTCCTGCGTTCAGCGACTAATAAGACATTCGTAATTTCCAAATGCCATAATTGCGGCACCAGTGCTGTTTGGGTTTTTAAGCACTCCAAGACGGCATCAGCATATTGACTGTTTTCATCTTCAAAGCACCAAGCCATACAAACCGAACAATCAAGAATGAACATCAGCGTTGGTCACCTTTTCTAAAATCAGCGATGCTTTCGTCTTTTGCCAGTACATGTTTTTTGAAGCCTTGCATTTTATCGACTGCCGAGGAGTACTGCTGTAAGCTTTCTTGCTGTTTCATGGGTGTAAGGCGTGCAATAGCCTTACCGTGGCGGGTAATTTCAACTTCTTGCCCAGCTTCAACTTTGCGTAGTACTTCTGCCAGACGGGCTTTTATTTCGTTAGATTGCATTGTTAACATTGGTCTATGCCTTTTATGACCGGTTGTGACCGGTTTGTTTTATTATAAGGATTTGGTTATTGGGGTCAAGTGGGTTTGGTTATTATTTTATTGGTCGGCGATTACCTTTGACGGTTTAATTGTTGAGGTAGTAAGTTTATAGGTCACACGCGTGGGCATAAATGCCCACCCTACCCGGGGTGTTGAGTCTTTGACGCGTGGGCATAAATGCCCACCCTACCCGTGCGTGATCTTCTGTAGGGTGGGCATTTATGCCCACGCGTTTTATTCATGCTTATTCACCGAAACAATTTCCATTTGTAATGGGCGTCTTAGACGCCCAATTTTCCGGGTATTTGCCTGCTTTAATGTATCGATGGATACTTGAATATGGCCATTCACTGGTTTGCTTACAATGACCATGTTTTACCGGATTAAAGTGAATATAGTCTAGGTGACAATTCATATCCTTTCGATCGCGGATTCTGTGTTCCCAGAAACGGCGTTGCCATAGGGTTGATTCACGGTGTTTTTGTTTTGAGGGGGATTGTAATGATTGCTCCCCATATTTATTTTTACAAACCCTGCTGACCCGGCGCTTGATGAGGTTCCATCGAACTGAAAAATCGTGATCGTTTTTGGGTAGAGTCCAAATACAGTGGAGGTGGTCTGGTAGCAGTACCCAGGCATCTATCTTAAATGGGTATTTTTCTCGAGTGTCGGTTATTGCTTTGCGTAAAGCTTCTCGAATGGGTTTTTGGCATAAGATATTTTGGCGTTTATAGGTAATTACGGTGAAGAAATATGTAGCTCCAGGAGTACTTGCGCGGCGATAGTGTGACATGGGGTTATTTTCACCCAGGGTGTGGCTTTTAATAATTCGGAAGTTTGCTATTTATTGGGTAGGTTAGTTGCTTGTTGATTTGCGGGGAGGGTACGCGTGGGTATAAATGCCCACGCGTCAGCCAACATATTAGCAACCAATCATTTATTCTTAGCACAAGAACAAACGCGTGGGCATAAATGCCCACCCTACGCTACTAGGTTAGTTTACCGTGGCATTGTTTGTATTTTTTGCCTGAGCCACAGGGGCACGGTTCGTTGCGGCCTACTTTGCGACCTTCTCTGATAAATGTCGCGTTTTCTGCCGCTTCGGCGCGTTGGCCATCTTCCATTGCCGATGCGTTGGCGTGCTGGTATTGCATTTGCTGTGGGGGTTTATTGCTTTCTTCTACGGCTTCTACATCTTCTTCGGTTTGAATTTGCACGCGGGATAAAACCCGGGCTACTTCATGACGAAATGTGTCCAGCATAATGGTGAACATTTCATAGGATTCTTGCTTGTATTCCTGGGTCGGTTTTTTCTGTGCATATGCGCGCAAACCGATACCCTGTCGTAAATAATCCATATTCGCCAAGTGGTCCTTCCACTGGCTGTCGAGGATATTAAGCAGCAGGGCTTTTTCGAAGTTGCGCATTACTTCAGCGCCGGTAGACTCTTCTTTGTCTGCGAAATGCTGGCCTACGGCTTCCATTACCCGTTTGTCAATGGTTTCGGTATCCAGTTCACTTTCTTCCTGCCAGGAGGTGACCGCAACCTTTATGCCGTATTCTGCATCCAGGGCTTTTTCCAGACCTTCCAGACTCCACTGCTCATCGATACTGCCTGGCGGTACATGCTGGGCGATTAAATCGAGGAATATTTTGTCTTTGAAATCGTCAATCAGGTCTTTAAGATCGCTAGAGCCCATAAAGTCATCGCGTTGTTGGTAGATAACTTTACGTTGGTCGTTAGCGACATCATCGTATTCCAACAGGTGTTTACGCATATCAAAGTTATGCCCTTCCACCTTGCGCTGGGCGTTTTCAATCGCTTTAGACACCCAAGGGTGCTCGATGGCTTCGTTTTCTTCCATACCAATGCGCTTCATCATTGATGCCATCCGGTCGGAGGCAAAAATACGCATTAGGTTATCTTCAAGGGAGAGGTAAAAACGAGATGAACCGGCATCGCCCTGACGGCCTGAACGACCACGCAGTTGGTTATCGATACGCCGTGATTCATGCCGCTCGGTGCCAATGATATGTAAGCCGCCGGCCTCTAGTACTTGTTCATGGCGTTCCTGCCAGGCAACTTTTACTGCTTCAATTTGTTCTTCAGAAGCGGCTTCATCCATATCACGGATTTCGGCTTCGAGGTTTCCGCCAAGTACAATATCAGTACCACGGCCGGCCATATTGGTGGCAATAGTGATAGCGCCAGGGCGACCGGCATTCTCGACAATCATGGCCTCGCGCTCATGTTGCTTCGCATTTAGAACTTCATGCTTGGTTCCGTCTTTTTTCAGTAATTTAGAAATAAGCTCGGAGGTTTCAATAGAAGTGGTGCCCACTAGCGCCGGCTGACCACGCTCGATACAGTCTTTAATATCTTCTTTAATAGCTTTGTATTTTTCATCTGCTGTAAGGAAGATTAAATCGCCACGGTCTTTGCGTACCATTTCCCGATTGGTAGGAATAACGATAACTTCAAGGCCGTATATCGACTGGAATTCATAAGCTTCGGTATCGGCTGTACCTGTCATCCCGGAAAGTTTGTCGTACAGGCGAAAATAATTCTGGAAGGTAATCGAGGCCAAAGTCTGGTTATCGCGCTGAATTGAAACACCTTCTTTTGCTTCAATAGCCTGGTGCAGACCATCCGACCAACGCCTGCCAGAGAGTGTCCGCCCGGTGAATTCATCAACAATAACTACCTCACCATCACTGATGATATAGTCGACATCCTTGCTGTATAGATGTTCAGCCCGTAGACCGGCATTCAAATGGTGAACCAGCGACAGGTTTTGTGCCTGATACAGGCTGTCATCCGGTTGAATCAGGTTTTGTTTAACCATCAGTTCTTCAACTTTGGCCATGCCCTCTTCGGTTAGATGAACTTGCTTAGTTTTTTCATCAATACTAAAATCGCCGGGGCCGTCTTCTTCTTCCTGAGGGTGAAGGTGGGGTATTAGCGAATGGATTTGTTCATACAAGTGTGGGCTGTCATCAGCCGGGCCGGAAATAATCAGCGGCGTACGAGCTTCATCAATTAAAATTGAATCAACTTCATCTACAACCGCGAAGAACTGACCCCGCTGGGTTTTTTCTTCAAGGTTAAACGCCATGTTATCGCGCAGATAATCAAAGCCAAATTCATTATTGGTGCCATAAGTAATATCGCTTGCATAAGCGACTCGTTTGGCCGCTGGTGTCATGCCCGGGATAGAAACACCAACAGTCAGACCTAGGGCTTCAAAAACCGGCTGCATCCAGTCGGCATCCCGCTGAGCTAGATAGTCATTCACGGTAACAATATGTACGCCTTTACCGGGAATGGAATTCAAATAAGCGGCCAAAACCGACATCAGGGTTTTACCTTCACCGGTTTTCATTTCTGAAATTTTACCCTGATGCAGCACCATGCCGCCGATCATTTGTACATCGTAGTGACGCAAGCCTAAGGACCGCACCGAGGCTTCACGGACCACTGCGAAGGCTTCAGGTAACATGTCATCAAGGCTTTCGCCCTGGTCCAGACGGATACGAAACTCTGCCGTCTTTCCTTTTAAGGCAGCGTCGTCCAGTGCCTGCAGGGCTTCTTCAAAGGCGTTGATTCCGGCAACATCTTTGCTCATTTTTTTCAGTAGGCGGTCATTACGGCTGCCGATGAAACTGGTAATAATTTTATTCAGCATGGTGTTTTATTATCTCTGGGTCCGTTCAGCACGATAAACTTAAATTTTATAGGATTTCGGGTGACTTAATGGGGGTGAAAGCCCACAAATTCAAGCCTACCATCTCAAGCTGAATATTATAACGCTTACGCGTGCTTTGGGGAGAAAACCTGAGACTGAAGACGCTGCAGAATGAAATTTATTTGATGAATTTCCACGGGTTGACGCTGCGACCGTCTTTATGCACTTCAAAATGCACATGTGGGGCAGTAGCGCGGCCGGTTGAACCCAACTTGCCGATAACTGAGCCGGCTTTAACCGTACCACCTACACTCACTAAAAGCTCATCATTATGGGCATAACGGGTGAGGTAGCCATTGCCGTGGTCGATATCAATGGATTTTCCATAACCGCCACGATTTGCTGCCCAGACAATTACCCCATCGGCAACGGCAAGAACATCAGCGCCACGTTTGCCGACAAAATCCACGCCCGGATGCTGTGCCTGCTTGCCAGTGAACGGGTCTGTACGGGTACCATAAACTGATGATATCCAGCCTTTACTTACCGGCCAGCCTTTGGGGGTAGTTTCACGATCTAGCTCACGCCCCATCAGTAATGACTCCAAACTAAGAAATTTCAGTTGCTGATTTTGTAACTGGGTCGAAAACATATCGATATCCAGATTCAGTGAACTCATAGCACTACTCACCAGAGTGAGTGATTCAGGACCACCTACAGGGGCTTCACTGGTAAAGTTAAATTCTTCTGCATCAAGCTTGCCTTGTTCAACCAGCCGTTGACCTAATGCGTTCATCCGGGTAGCACCGGCTTGCAAACTGGCCAGACGGGCAGACATGCCGTTAACTTGGGCTTGGGTACTGGCTTTGAGTTCGGAAAAGGCTTGCTGCTGCTCTGCTAGCTGCGAGTTAAGTACACCCAGTCCAGCTTGAGCTTCGGGGCTAATTTCTGTAGTGATTCTACCCAGGTAAAATGCAGAAAACAGTAAAGCCACTGTCGTTCCAGTTAGCAAGGCAATCCGGATTGCAGGTTTTATTTTTGTGCCGAGGCTAGCTTCCCGGGTGGTATCTGCGTTATTCTGCATCTGTGAATTCCTCGTACTCATCTAAAAAACGCCGTACTCGTACCGTCAGGGAGTTAACCCATAATGACGAGCATTTGGCGGGACTATTAAGGCAGGCCTCAGGTTATCAACACCTGGAGCGCATGCTCAACCCCCTTTTGGGTCCGGAAGTAGCGACCCAAACACGGGTAGCTTGCCTGCGAGACGGTGAGCTAATTATTCTTGCTAACTCACCTGTCTGGGCGAACCGGGTACGCATGGCGACGTTTCGAATACTGGCCCGACTTAAACACCACCCTGGATTAAATATCCAAAGCATCAAAGTAAAAGTTGAACCACAAAATCAACCACCCGCCGCTGCTATAGTGCGGCATCCTCTTTCAGATTCTGCGCGTAAATGCCTAAAGCAATTCGCAGATTCCTCTGCTAACAAAGAACTCAGCGAAATCGCCAGAGACCTATCTAAACACAAAGGCCGTTAATATTAGCAGATTTACCTCAAAATTCCCATTTTTAGAGATTTTCATGCATAAGATATTATTTGGTTAAGCACAAGTCCGTTGGCTGGGCATTTATGCCCACGCGTAAAAACTTCGTGCTAGCAACCAAATTTTGGATTAAAACATTAGTGCCGTGGGCATAAATGCCCACCCTACCTGTGCTAATTTTCCGTGGGGTGGGCATTTATGCTCATGCGTAAAAACTTCGTGCTAGCAACCAAATTTTGGATTAAAACATTAGTGCCGTGGGCATAAATGCCCAGCCTACCTGCGCATGATTTCGCGGAGGGTTTCGCCTTTGGCTAGTCGGGGGGCATCGCTGTGTTGGCCAGCGGCGTGTAGTAGCAGGCGGTCTTTGGTAAACCAGCTCTTGTTGGTTATGCGCATGCCTATTTGCCGGATTTTGCTGGAAATTTGTCCCGGCAGGGCAAACAACTCATGGATAGCGTGAAACCCACGGGTCATTAACACACTGTCGGAACGTCGCCAGCGAGCATAATGGCGGAGCGCACGGTCAAGCGAGTGTTCATCGGCTGCCAGCAGGCTCTCTGTGAGCGCTGCGGCATCAAGAAAGC
>QIKG01000100.1 GCA_003232965.1 Oceanospirillales bacterium | reverse complement strand
CCGGGCAGTTATTTCGGTATCAACTTTCCAGTAAAAAATTAATTGAAGTTAGTGGGTTACCAGAGATTGCCGGTGGGTTTCCACAGGTAGGCTTACTGGATGTAGAGATTCACCCTGAGTTTGCAAAAAATCAGCGTATTTACTTTAGTTATGTGCAACTTGACCCTGTCACCCAACAGTTTTTTCGAACTGCAGTGGCAACAGCTGTGTTGCGAGACAAACAATTGATTAATGTGCGAAATATCCTTGAATCAGAACATTTCAGTTGGTCGCCATCTAATTTCGGAGGCGCGCTTGAGTTTGATGATAAAGGTTACCTGTATATATCGATTGGAAATCGTTCAGAAGATTGGAACGCAGCGATAAAGGGGCGACTAGAAGGAAAGATTTTACGCTTGCACGATGATGGATCCGTGCCCAAGGACAACCCATTCGTCGGTGTTGAGGGAATTGATGACAGAATATATGCGCTTGGGGTACGCAACTCACAGGGATTGCACTTTGATAAAGTCAGCGGCCGTATGTTCGAGTCTGAACATGGTCCTATGGGTGGGGATGAAGTCAATATTATTGAAGCCGGTAAAAACTATGGCTGGCCAGAGATTACTTATGGCAGAGATTACACCATGGATCCCATCGGTTCGGGAACTCATAAAAAAGGCTTACAACAGCCGATTTTTTATTACCTTCCCTCGCAAGCAATTTCTCCGATTACGATTTACCGAGGAGATATGTTCAAAGAGTGGGAGGGTGACCTGCTGGTTGGGGCGCTTAAAGGAAAGCTGATTAGTAAGTTAGACCTTGATGGAGACAGGATTCGTTCCGAGCATGATATTTTGAAACAATTAGAAGCCCGCATACGGGATATTAAAGTAGCTAGCGATGGGTCCATATATATACTTACACAGACTGGGTCTCTTTATCGACTCAGCAGAAAGACGAACAAAGATACGCCGGAGCCACCGGCCAACACCGCGTTAATTTACGAATTAATATGTTCGGGCTGCCACGATTCAGGTGCCTATGAAGCACCACGCTTATCAGAATTTACTGACTGGAAAAAAACACTCGAACAACCGCTTGAAAAAACCTACCAAAATACTATTAAAGGCTATGGCGGGATGCCTGAACGAGGCCTCTGTGGTATGTGTACTGATGAGTTCCTAAAGTTGCTGGTTGATGAAATGTTGGATAAAGTGCAGCAACTAGATAAATCTTCCGAATAAATTGAGCGGTTACTCAGAGTGTCCACTCCCGGGAGTACACCAATAATATACCCAAGCTTTTAATTTAGAGATAAACTACTAAAAGACATTGTTATAAGGAGATTTCGCTTTGAGTTACATATTTAATCTGAGTTCTAAACTCATCTTTGGGTTGCTGGTATTAATATCGCCGGCGTTGGCAGCTGAAAAATCGGTGGCCGCTGTGGCGAATTACCCTCAGTACACCCTGGCCAGCAGTGAGGCCTATGATTTCAGTCGGATTTCGGCCTATACAGGCAAGCATGAGCGTATATATGCCCATATTGATAAAAACCTAGACGGTCACTTTAAGAATATTCAGCGTTGGGTGCGCCAGCGCTCAATTAGTGCGCAAAATGTTGGCATCACCGAAATGGCAGAGTTATTGCGGGATGACCTAGCAGCAATTGGTTTTTCAGAAACAACCCTGGTGCCAAGCGCGGGTCACCCCGGTGTGTGGGGCTATTATGATGCCGGGGCAACAAAAACCTTGCTGGTTTATATGATGTATGATGTTCAGCCGGTTAACGAAGAGGACTGGGAAAGCCCGCCATTCGAGGGTCAGTTGGTCGAACGGGACTTCGGTCAGGTTTTGATGGCACGCGGTGCTACCAATCAAAAAGGACCACAGCGGGCATTTCTAAATGCTATTGAATCAATCATCAAAGTTAACGGTACATTGCCGGTCAACCTAATGGTGCTAGCCGAGGGTGAAGAGGAGTTGGGGTCGCCGAATTATCCACAATTGGTAGACGCTTATGAGCAGCGACTGAAGACTGCAGACGGAGTATTGTTTCCATTTAACTCTCAAAATCTCAAGGGTGAATTAACCGTATTGCTCGGGGTTAAGGGAATCAACTATTGGGAGCTTCAGAGCAAGGGTGGTAGCTGGGGCGGGCCGGGAAAATCGGAAATTCATGGTTCTTACAAGTCAGTGGTAGATTCACCCACGCAACGATTAATTGCGGCTATTGCATCGATGACTACGGCCGACGGCAATACCATCTTGATCGATGGCTACTACGATGGTGTACGCCCGCCGACGGTTGAAGAATCCATGTTGATCAATGCCATGAGCAAAAGCTGGTCGGCCGCAGATTGGAAAAAACAGCTGTCACTCAGTCAGTTTATCCATGATCAGAAGGGTGAAGATGTGTTGATGCGCTATCTTTATGATGTCACCCTGAATGTTGATGGTATCTGGAGCGGCTATACCGGTGATGGTGTCAAAACCATATTCCGCATATTGCTACCGCTAAAATGGATTCTCGCCTTCCCATGGGAGTAGACCCTGATACCCAGTTTGCACGCTTACGCACACACCTTGATGAGCATGGATTTAGTGATATTGTTATTCGTAAGTTATCCGGCTATCCGGCAGCGCAGACATCAGTAGATGCACCCTTAGTGCAGGCGGCGATGGGGGTGTTTTCGAAATGGGCAAACATTACTAGCGTGATGCCGCGCATTGGTGGCAGTGCGCCGTTTTATCAATTTACCGAGCGCCTGGATTTGCCTCTTGTTTTTAACGGTCTAGGACATGGCTCAGGGGCCCACGGGCCGAACGAATATATGCTGATTTATCCGCATAAGGATTCAAAAGTTGCAGGTTTAGCAGATATTGAAAAAAGTTATGTTGATCTGTTGTTTGCTTTGGCAGAACCGACAGACCAAGAATGAACTGTCGCTAAAACCAATCGGCCTGCATTTCAAAGCAAACAGGGTCTAGGTCTTCCAGCAACTGTAATAAATGGAAGATTTCAGGTAGTTCCCAGTGAATATAATAACTGGCGGTTTGTATTTTACCGAGAAGAAAAGCTTGCTGTGATTGTTGTGCGTTGGTTTCTGAGAGCTTATTTTTAGCAATGACCGCCTGTTTTAACCACAGCCAGGCTATGACGACTCGGCCGAAACTGTCCAGATATAGACTGGCATTTGCTAGGGTTTTGTCTGGCCCTTCAGTGGCTAAGGCTTTGCCCAGAGCACGGGTAGTGCGGGCGAGCCGGTCAGTAGCCTTTTCAAGGGCAGTTGCTGGTTTCACTAAACCGGTTTTTTCGGCCTGCTGTAGTGTGTCCTTTATGAGTGCTAATAGCTGACCAAATGCTTGGCTATTGTCTTGCCAGAGTTTACGACCAAGTAAATCCAGTGCCTGAATGCCCTCAGTACCTTCATGTATCGGGTTTAAGCGATTATCTCGATAACATTGCTCTACCGGGTAGTCGCGGGTATAACCTGAGCCACCGAGTACCTGAATCGCAAGGTCGTTGGCTTTGGTGCCATAAGTGGAGGGGAATGATTTAACTACTGGCGTGAATAAATTCAGTAGTTGTTTGGCGGCTAACTTCTCTGATTCTTCTGGGGATGCCTCAGACAAGTCCATAAGTTTAGCCGCGTACAGGCATAAGGCAAGACTGCCTTCAACATAGGACTTTTGCGCCAGTAACATGCGGCGGACATCAGCATGCTCAATTAATTTAACCGGCTTACTGGACGAATCTCGGTTCGAGGGTAGTCGGCCCTGTGGTCGGTTGCGGGCATATTCAAGCGAACTTAAGTAACCACGGTAGCCAATCATTGCTGCACCCAAGCCTACACCGATACGGGCTTCGTTCATCATTTTGAACATATACATTAGCCCCTGGTTCGGCTCGCCAACCAGAAAGCCCTGGCAGCTGTTTTTGTCGCCAAAATTCAGCACGGTGGAGGTTATCCCACGATAACCCATCTTGTGTAACAAGCCGGTAACCTGAACATCATTTCTTGAGGCGTTTTCAGCGTTCCCATCGAGCAAGAATTTAGGTACGATAAATAATGAAATACCCTTCACTCCGGCAGGCGCCGTTGAAATTCTAGCCAGCACCAGATGTACAATATTCTCGCTGAGGGGATGATCGCCTGCAGAGATAAACATTTTCTGACCTTTGATCAGGTAACTGCCATCTGTTTGCGCTGTGGCAGAGGTTTTAAGGTCTCCCAATGAAGAACCAACATCAGGTTCTGTCAGCGCCATAGTGCCAAAAATACGGCCATCCAGCAGGCCGGGTAAATATTGGTTTTTTTGGGATTCGCTGGCGAAAGCGGCAATTAAATTGGAGGCTGCTGTCGTTAAAAACGGATAGCCGGCGGTAGAGGGGTTGGCGGAAAAAAAGAAACTTTGGCAGGCCGAGGCAATCACCGCTGGCATCTGCATGCCACCATTGTCGTAAAGGTGTCGGGCCGCAATAAAACCTGCGGCCGCATATTCTTCAAGCGCCGGCTGAACTTCTGGAATAATACTGATGCTATCACCATCAAATTTAGGCTCTTCAGCATCGGCTTTCGCATTATGTGGGAGAAAATGTTTGCGCGCGATTTTATCCGCAATTTCAATAAATGCATCAAAGGTTTCGCGGCTGTGATCCTGATAATGAGGGTGGCTGAGTAATGATTCTGCATCTAGTAAGTCATAGAGCAGAAACTCAAGGTCTTGTTGGTTGATAAGTTGATTCATAAGATGGTCGCTTAGCTGAGATAAATTCTATGTAAGCTATTATGAATGATGTAAGGTCGATTTCCAATGAATCTCCGAGAACCCCTGTTTAATCATGTAAGTAAGTCTCACTATCCTTTGTTTGTACTCGGCTTGATCCAGCCTTTGGGCTGAACAATGTTGCATTATACGGTGTATTATGCTAGCTTAAATGCTCGGTTTGCAAAAACTATCGATCAAGATGAGTGTTGCTAGGGTGTCATCTGAACTAAGCTACCGGTATATTGAAATGAATGTTAGTTTTTGCAGCATATCAATAAAGTAATCGCTACGGGGGGTAGCTACTATGACCAGCACAGTCAATTATTCCAACCATTCCGGGAACACCATTCCCGCATCACTTGTATCGTCCGCTATTAAAAGTACGCACCCGGAAGTGAAGCCGGTTAAGGCTAAAGCTCGGGCAACTAACAGCACTGATATAACCCGTATCTACCTAAATGAGATTGGTCGATGGCCATTACTCAATCGGGAACAGGAAGTACAACTCGCTGAAAAAATTAGTCTAGGCTGTGAAAAAAGTCGGCGACTAATGATTGTGTCGAATTTGCGCCTGGTGGTGAATATTGCTAGAAACTATTTAAACCGTGGGCTCAGTCTTCTAGATTTAATTGACGAGGGCAATTTGGGGCTGATCCGGGCAGTAGAGAAATTCGATCCTGAACGCGGTTGTCGTTTTTCAACCTATGCCACCTGGTGGATCAGGCAGGCAGTTGATCGCTCAGTGATGAACCAAAGTCGAACAGTGCGTTTACCTATTCATATCATTCGTGGACTCACATCCTATCTTCGGGCTATCCGCGCACTTGAGCAGCAGCTTGGCCGTTTCCCGCATATTGAGGAAATCGCGACTGAAATTGGTATCACCAATGCCCAAGCAAATAAATTATTTATGGTTAACGACCAGCATGCGATAACCGGGGATATACAACTGAAAGATGGAAACATCAGTTTACTCGACTCGTTACCTGCAGCGGCTGGAGAAGTTCCAGATCAACTGGCTGCAAAAGATTCCGCCGGACTACAATTGAGTCAATGGTTGGATAAGCTAAACCAACAGCAACGGGCGGTAATGATCCACCGTTTTGGTCTGGATGGTCATGGCGACAGAACCCTGGAGCAGGTAGGCGATATTTTGGGGGTTACCCGAGAGCGGGTGCGTCAGGTACAGATGTCAGCATTGACCCGCCTGCGGGAGATTTCAGCGCGTTCAGGAATTACTGAAGTGCCTTTACTTGACTAAAGCTGAGTAGGCCGAAATGCCTGGCGGCTTTGTCCGTCCGGCTTGGTTTGCTGGATGGTTTAATGGCTTGTTTTAGTGGGTTAACAGCATGCTAGCAAGCCCAACAAAAGCTAGAATTCCAACTACATCAGTGACTGTAGTTAATACCACACCACCTGCCAATGCCGGGTCTATTCGAATTTTTTTCAGTACTAAAGGGATTATGGTACCGGCAATAGCTCCCGCCAGCAGGTTGATAACCATAGCGGCTGCCATGACCGCACCTAGTTTGTAGTCCTGATACCACCAAGCCGCAATGGCGGCAACGATACCTGCAAAAAATATACCGTTAAGGATGCCAACAGCGACTTCTTTGCGAAAAATAGCCCCGGCATTGCTGAGGCTTACATGCCCTGTTGCCATACCCCGGATCATCAAAGTAAGTGTTTGTGTACCGGCAATGCCGCCCATACTCATAACCACCGGAAATAATATCGCCAATGCTACGATTTGTTCGAGTGTGGGTTCGAAGAGTGAGAGTACTAAGGCTGCAATAAAGGCGGTTATCAGATTAACAGTCAACCAAATCCAGCGCCGCTTGGCAGTTTGCACAACTGGCGCAAACATATCGTGCTCCTCATCCAGGCCGGCCATGGTCAACACTGAATGTTCTGCTTCATCCCGGATAACATCAACAACATCATCAATTGTAATTCGCCCAACGAGGATGCCGTTTTCATCAATAACCGGTGTTGAAATTAGATCGTGGTGTTCGAATTCCTGTGCCACCTGGCTGTCGTGCAAATTTGCCTGCAGCGCGGGTATATCAGTATCCATGATTTCTGAGACTATCAGTCCCGGGTTCAGTATTAGTAGATCCGTCAGTTTTACGCTGCCCAGATAACGACCGCGACGATCGACAACAAACAACTGATCCACCATCTCAGGAAGCTCGCCCCTGAGGCGTAGGTAGCGTAAGACGACATCGAGGCTAACATCCGGTCTCACAGTTACAACATCCGGGTTCATTAAGCCGCCGGCTGAATCCTCCGGGTAGGAAAGTACCTGTGCAAGGCGTTCGCGATCTTGCCGATCCATGGCGGTTAAAATTTCGCGAATAACAGTATCCGGGAGGTCTTCAAGGATATCGGCGAGGTCATCAAGATCAAGGTCGCCAGCGGCGGCTACTAGATCGGTTTGACTCATATCCTTAATCAGGCTGGCACGCACCTGATCATTTACATGTACCAGTACATCACCTTCGATTACCGGGTCGACAAGATTCCAAACAAGCAGTCGGTTGGCTAGTGGCAGTGACTCCAGTAACTCAGCAATTTCAGCGCCGGTGAGGCTGTGCAACATAGCCTCAACCTGGGCATTGGTTCCGCTGCCAAGTGCCTCGGAAACCTTGTGCAGGTGACGCGCCGTTTTTTCTTCGTATTTTTCTTGCATTACGGCATCCCCGGTTATAGTTTTATTCCAGTCTGTGCTGCATATTATGCGATGTGTGACAGTTCAGGTCTAGGCGCGGATCTGTGGCCAAGCTATCTTGGTAATAGCAGTGTCGGGATAAAGGGTTTGTTGAAGGGCTTTACTCGAGTTCCCGATGAACCAGCTGAAGTTTATTGAATTTTCCTTTGAGTTGTTCTGCCAGTCGCTCTGCGAGGTAAACTGATCGATGCTGACCGCCGGTACAGCCTATACCTATGGTGATATAACTGCGTTGAGATTCAGCGAATTTCTCCAACCAGCAATCGAGGAAGGTAAAAGTATCAGACAGATACTCACAGGTCATTGCATCACTACCGAGCCAGTCTATTACCGCGTGATCTTTACCGCATTGGCTGCGCAACTGAGTTTCCCAGTGTGGATTGGGCAGACAACGGACATCAAAGAGGAAATCAAGATCCTCTGGAATACCGTGTTTAAAGGCAAAAGACTGCAACACCAATGTCATTTCCTCAGATTGCTTGTGCTGAGTAAGCTTTGCAATCTGGCGGCGTAATTGATGCAGGTTGATATCACTGGTATCAATGACATGATCGGCTGCGTATTTAAGCGGTGCAAGGATTTCCTGCTCCAAATCGAGAGCGGTGGGCAGAGTTATATCTACACAGGTTAACGGGTGACGCCTTCTGGTTTCACTAAAACGCTGGAGCAGAGTTTTGCGGTTGGCAGTTAAAAAAAGCAAATGGCTGTCGATGCCTTTATCCGCCAGTTTTGATAGCCAGCGGGGAATATTACCCAAGTCTTCACTGCGGTCGCGGGCATCGATGGCAACGGCAACCGCAGGATATCGTTTTGGCTGTTCAAGAATTTGCAGAATAAAAGCTTGCAATAGGCCGGATGGGAGATTGTCGACGCAATAATAGTTGAGGTCTTCCAATGCGTGCAAGGCAATGGTTTTCCCACTGCCGGATAGCCCGCTTAAAAGTACGAGTTGCTGTTTTTCCGGGACTTGTTTAGTTGGGTTTTTTGCAGAACTCATAATTCAGTAGAGTGCCTTTACTTAAGTGCGTTCAATGCTAGCTTTGCTAAGTTTAGTTTTTCCAGTTGGCGAGTAGCTCTTGCAGTTTTGCCGCTGAATCTGCCGCCCGTAGTTGCGCGCGAAATTCTGCATTGGAGAACATATCTTCAACCTGACCGAGGAGTTGCAAGTGATCCTCGCTGCAATGCTGCGGTACGGTAATCGCAAACAACATATCAACAGGCTCACCATCCTCTGCCTCAAATTGAATCGCTTTGCGTAGCCTTACAAAGGCAGCCCGAGCACTGTTTGAATCTGGCACGCGGCCATGCGGGATAGCAACGCCGTTGCCGATGCTGGTACTACCTAAGCGTTCGCGTGAGCACAGACTTTCGAATACGAGTCTGACATCATTGCTGTCTTCTTTGTTGACCAGCAGGTCGCTAAGGATTTCCAGCAGCTTTTTCTTACTGCCGGCATGTTCGTTAAGGCTGATGCGCTCGGGCGACAGCAAATCACTTACTTGCATTATCTATAGTCTCTTTACTGACCCCGATGGTGGTCTTTGAGGATTTCTTTATGCCGGATGACTTGACGATCCAATTTGTCGATCATCATATCAATAGCAGCATAGAGATCCGGCTCAGTCGAACTTGCAACTATGGCTTTGCCACCGCCGGCAAGGCTCAAGTTAGCTTCGGCTGTGTGGTTGTTCTTAGCCACATCAAGCACCACATGCGCGGAAACGATTTTGTCGAAATGACGCTCCAGTCGAGAGATTTTCTCAGTAACATAAGCGCGTAAAGAGGCGGTTACTTCAATATGTTGACCTGAAATTGTTAGTTGCATGGTTTGCTCCTTAGTTATACCGAATAGTGCTCGAACTGCATACTACAGCTGCACTTAGCTGGTAAGTATGTAGCGATTGTGGATGCCTGGCCCGTTGGGCAACAACGGATAGTACAGCTACTTTCATATTTTAATTTTATACTTGTTTGCAGAAAAATCCTAGGGTTTTTCGCAGTCAGGGCTCTGGCTTTGTTTTAATTTAGATATCTGGTTGATATTTGTGGTGTTTTGAACAGCTTCAGAAAAAATATCAACATCAAATACAAACTTTATGCGATCCACAAATACTGGAATCAATCCCTGAAGTTTTTATATTGCAGCGGCATTTCACAATTCGCGTCTTTAAGCAGGGCAATTGCAGCTTGCAGATCATCGCGTTTTTTTCCAGTAATACGCAGCTGATCGCCCTGAATAGCGGTCTGCATTTTCATTTTGCTTGCTTTAATCAGCTTGACCAGTTTTTTGGCTTCCTCAGTTTGAATGCCTTCTTTAACCAGAATTTTCTGGCTTGCCGTGCGCGCATGAATTACGGCTTCTTGCGGATCAAGGCATTTTAAGTCGATACTGCGTTTGACCAGTTTCCCAGCGAGTACATCGTTCATTTGTTGTAGCTGAAATTCAGCCTGGGCGGTCAGGGTTATGGTGTTTTCCTGTAATTCAAAATTGGCATCGCTGCCCTTGAAGTCAAAGCGGGTTTTTACCTCGCGATTGGCTTGATCAATGGCGTTGTTTAGTTCGTGATGATTGATTTCTGATACAACATCAAAAGAGGGCATATTGTCTCCATTTATAAGTTTGCGGACTGTGTATGGTCGGCGAATGTTTGTGCTGAATAATTGCGGTTAAGGTTTTTTGATCCTAAAAATGTCTGAGTTTCTCCCGTCGTTGATTACGGCGGCGTTCGGCAGATGAACCAATGCCCAAAGCTTCTCGGTATTTTGCTACAGTGCGACGGGCGATGCGTATTCCCGAATCTTGTAATTGTTCAGAAATTTTAAGATCACTTAAAGGTTTAAGCACCGGTTCTGCGCTAATCAGTTCGGCGATCCGGGCTTTGACGGCAACCGAGCTGACGGTTTTGCCATCCTGTGTGTTTACATGGCTGGAAAAGAAATATTTTAATTCAAAAATACCGCGCGGAGTGAGAGCGTATTTGCGCGTTGTAGCTCTGGAAACGGTAGATTCGTGCAAGCCGGTTTCTGCTGCAATTTCCCGCAATACTAAGGGTTGCATGGCTTTGTCACCATCTTCGAGAAATTTTTTCTGGTGTTGTACTATGGCATTAGAAACTAGCATCAAGGAGCGGTTTCGTAAAATCAGCGCATTCATCAGCCAACGAGCTTCCTGTAAATGTCCTTGCAGGTAATCTGACTCTTTCTTGCCTTCTGAGCGCAGCAACTGGATATAGTAATTATTCAGCTGCAGCTTGGGTTCGTTTTCAGGGTTCAGTGAAACTCCCCAGCCCTCGTCTTGTTGCAGGAAGTAAACATCAGGCACGATATATTCGTCCCGGCGGTTGTCATAACGCGACCCAGGGCGAGGCTCTAAGGACTGGATCAATTCGATGGCAAGAATGATTTTTTCTTTGCTAGTATTGAGCCTTTCAACGAGTTGGTCTAGCTGTCCGTCGATTAATAAATCGAGACCATCACGGGCGAGGCGGGCGGCGGTATTTCTGCCCGGGGTATCCTGGGGTAGGGCAGCTAATTGGACTTGAATGCACTCGCGCGCATCTGCACAGGCAACTCCGACAGGTTCCATTCGCTGGACACGGTGGAGTACCGCTGTAACTTCAGCGGCCGATACAGAAACTTCCGGTTGCAAGCTCTGCTGAATATCTTCAATACTGTCGGCCAGATAGCCGTCTCCATCCAGAGCAAAAACAATAGCTTCAGCGATGGCACTGTCAATATCAGAAAATGAAGTCAAGTTGATTTGCCAGAGCAGGTGACTCTGTAAGCTGGCGTCATCCTGGTCTGGCAGGCTATCGAGAATATAACCACTGCTGGCCGAACTGCTCTGAGTAGAACCCAAACCTTGAGAACTAAGCCATTCCTCGGTTGAGAGTTCATCGGCACTGGATTCTTTCGATTCTACAAAGTCAGTGTCAGCAAAATCAGGGTCAGGGCTTTCTTCACCCTCCCGCTCCAGTAGCGGATTGCTGTCGAGAGCTTCCTGCACATAGTCACGCAGCTCCAGTCGGCCTAACTGCAGCAACTTAATTGCTTGCTGCAGTTGCGGTGCCATGCTGAGCTGTTGTTTGAGTTTAAGTTGTAGCCTCTGTGCCATGAGTTTAGTGTGTAGTCCGGGGTTAAATTCTGAAAGAGTCGCCGAGATATACATCCCGTACGGACTGATTATTAAGGACTTCCTCCGAGCTACCGGCCGCCAGCTCTTTACCGTCGCTGAGGATATAGGCGTAGTCGCAAATATCGAGGGTTTCGCGTACATTATGATCAGTTATTAATACCCCAATGTCACGGCTGACGAGGTGGGTAACGATTTTTTTAATATCACTGACGGAAATCGGGTCCACTCCTGCAAAGGGCTCATCAAGCAGCATAAAACGCGGGTTTGCAGCCAGTGCGCGTGCAATTTCCACCCGCCGTCTTTCGCCGCCTGAAAGACTAATGCCGGTTTGATCGGCGAGATGACTGACTGACAACTCTTCCATCAAATGCTCAAGCTCCACTCGGCGCATTTTTTTATCCATATCCGAGCGCATTTCAAGGATCGCAAGAATGTTATTCTGGACTGACAACTTGCGGAAAATTGAAGCATCCTGCGGTAGGTAACCTATACCCTGTTTGGCGCGCAGATTAACCGGCTTGCGAGTGAGGTCCTGTCCGTCAATGGTTATTTGTCCCTGATCTACTGGAACCAGCCCTACAATCATATAAAAACAGGTGGTTTTCCCGGCGCCATTTGGCCCTAATAAACCAACCACCTCGCCCTGTTTTACTTTAAGGGATACACCGCTGACAACTTCCCGGCCCTTATATTGCTTGTGCAGATTTGTTGCCCGCAACATTAGTTCACACCACCGTCGTTTACAGTCTGATCTTTTTTCGTCTGATCTGCTTTGGCCTGATCTATTTCGGTTTGATTTTTTTCTGCCTGGTCTTCAGCGGGCTTGCTGCTGTTAGGCGCGGTATCTTTTTGTGTTGGATTGATGCGAAAGTGAACCCGGTCATCACCACCGGCACTACGGGTAAAAAAGCGTTCATTGTTGAGGTCATAGCGAACCCGGTGACCTTTAATTTCACCCTGGGGATGTTTAATTATGACATCACCCAAGAGCACTATTTCGGCTTTTTCCACTTCATAGTTAATGCTGCTTGCCTGCGCATCTAATGTTCCGCCTTCAGGCAATTGCTGGTGCCAGGTAACTGGTGTGCCCTTCAGCTCAATACGCACCACTTTAGAGTTGCTGGTGTGAATTTTCCCTAAATCAGCAATAATTTCTAATTCACCTTGTTTTATATGGACATTGTTTTTCAAAATAGTAACACCATCGCCAAGCTCAGAATCACTACTGTCGGCGGTAATATCAATGGGTAGATCGCTATGTGTGCCAAAACCGGTAGCGCTTACATTGCAGCTGCCGAAAACGAGTATTAACAAAATTAGTCTATTGAGTTTCATATTGTCCCTTGACCTGTTGTTGCAAGTTGACCTGCTCGGTATCGAGATTGGCGGTTAAACCTATGCCGCTAATCTGGAGACCCGGCGCCGTTAATGAAATCAGCACATTGCTGGTTAGTAATCGGTCGGTTTGATTAAACGACAGCTCTTCTGTAAGCAGAGTTATCGGCTGACTGTTGTTTCCGTCCAGGGTTGAGCGTGATTTAACCACTACACTGCCACTGAGATGGATTTCATTCTGATCATCGCTGATAAGGCCGGAATCGGCAAGCAAAGTGGTTTTTTTATTAGTTTTTCTTTGTGGCCAGAGTATCCGCGGATGACTTACGCGGGTTACCCCGCTGGTGGTGTCCTTGCTCATTCTGGGTGCGTTCATTTGAAATACTAGAAAGCCTTTTTCATCAAAGCTTCTGGCAACAAAATTCTCAAGTTCGTAGTCGATCGAGCTGCGCTGGCTTGAGGTTGTTGCCTCAGTCTGGTCGGATTGTTGATTGACCAACCAGCGGCTAAACAATGCAAAGCCGGCAAATAGGAATATCGCGAAAAGTGTACGCTTACGCATGAATTTATTCCTGCCCGGAGCCAGTCGGGCTAGTATCTAGGCATTCGGCCAGCCAGGTTTTTTCACTGCCTTGCGCCTGCATGATTAGGTGGCAAAGTTCGCGCACAGCACCGCGGCCGCCCTTGCGGGTAGAAATCCAGTCGGCGCGTTTACAGACTTCGGGTTCAGCATCAGCGACGGTTGCAGCCAGGCCCACTTGCGACATGATCGCAAGGTCATTCCAGTCATCGCCAATATAACAAACCTGTGAATCACTCAGTTGAAGTGATTGTATGAGTTGCTTATAGACGCTGGTTTTTCGATCCTGGCCCTGAAATAGGTGTTTAATTCCCAGCTGGCGAGCACGGCTTGTAAGCAACTCAGATGTACGCCCGGTAATAATGGCAAGTTCAACACCGTAACGCTGGATGGCTACCAACCCCAGTCCGTCTCGCGAACTGAAAGATTTTAATTCTTCACCAGCATCAGAGAAAAACAGGCGACCATCGCTAAGTACGCCATCCACATCCATGATTAACAAACGCACAGCTTTGGCTTTTGCTAACACTTCTGTTGTGAACTGACTCATACAACACCTGCTTGGAGTAAATCCTGAAAGTTTAGCGCACCTACTAATTGCTGGTTGCTGTCTACTACCAGTAGTCCCTGAATACGGTGTTTTTGCATTTTGTTCAGTGCGTTTACTGCCAGGTCATTTCGACGAATGGTGACTGGGTTTTTATGCATGAGTTCGATTATGGGAGTGCTTGCCGGGTTTTGTCCAAACTCCAGGCTGCGACGTAGGTCGCCATCAGTATATATGCCGAGAATGTGGTTTTGGGCATCAACTACCGCTACCATTCCGAGGCGCTTGCCGGTCATTTCCAGAATGCCATCGGTGAGCATGGCAGTTTCGGCGACTTTTGGGATACCTTCATCACCTTTGTGCATGATTTCTTTAACATGCAGCAACAGGCGGCGACCTAACTGACCTGCGGGGTGCGACTGGGCAAAATCTTCGCGGGTAAAGCCGCGTGATTCAAGCAGAGATATCGCTAATGCATCACCCATAACTAGAGCTGCTGTAGTGCTCGATGTTGGTGCCAAACCAAGCGGGCAGGCTTCTTTGTTAACGGCCACATTGATATGTACATCAGCGTGTCGGGCAAGGGTTGAATCTGGTTTTCCGGTCATGGCTACTGATTTTGTACCTAGACGCAGTAATTGCGGTAATATTTGATTTACCTCATGGGTTTCGCCACTGCTGGAGATAATCAGCAGGACATCCTCAGTGGTGATCATGCCAAGGTCTCCGTGACTGGCTTCCGCCGGGTGTACGAAGAATGCCGGAGTGCCGGTACTGGCAAGAGTGGCGGCAATTTTGTTGCCAATATGGCCGGATTTCCCCATGCCGATGACGATCACTCGACCCTTGCAGGAAAGCATGATTTCACAGGCCTTGATGAATTGATCATCAATTCGATTGAGCAGACCACTAATGGCTTCCAGCTCAGTCTCAATGACTGCAGTGGCTAATTGTTTGATCGCGATTTGATTCATACAAGCTAGTTTAACCGACTTGGCACATATATTGCAGCTGCATTGCCAAGGATTAGAATATGTTTGGCTTATGCCTGACTTATGCTTGGATTCTGGTTGGCTTATGCCAGCGTTTGCCAGAGCACCACCGCAGTATAGATCAGATAGAGCATCAGCAGCGCTACGCCTTCTAACCGGGTTATACGGCCGACACCTTTGAGTCGCCAGGCTACCGCAAATAGCAAGAATGTAAAACCAAACATAACAATAACATCACGACTGAGGATAAAACTTTCCAGTGGGATCGGCGTGATTGCAGCACCGATGCCGAGAACACCCAGCAAATTAAACATGTTCGAGCCGATAACATTGCCGATCGCAATATCATCTTCATGTTTTAGGGCGCTGGATATAGAGGCTGCAAGCTC
>QIKG01000152.1 GCA_003232965.1 Oceanospirillales bacterium | reverse complement strand
AACAACCTGCTTATAGGCATCTTTGCTGCTCGGACGACTGCACACCTGTCGCGCAAAGTATTGCAAAGCAGGTGATGAGTCTGCCGATGGGGCCGGATTTGGATGGGGGCGAGCAAAACCGCATTCTCAACGCATTAAACCACGTTTGATGGTCGTCCAATGTTTGCTAGCGCGCTAATCCAACGCATTAGGAAAAGCGAGTTTGCCCGCCATGTAGGCACTTTGGCCACAGGCAGTCTACTTGCGCAGTTCATTGCTCTTGCTGCTTCGCCATTCTTGACCCGCCTTTATGGTCCAGAATCATTCGCTGTCCTCGCGCTATTCATGGCGATAGTCGCGACCATCGCACCGGTAGCCAGTGGCCGCTATGACGTCGCGATCGTTGTGGCAAGGGATGAAAAGGACAGTGATGGTCTGCTCGCCTTGTCCCTTTGGGTAGTTGGTGCCATCAGTTTGTTGATGCTGCTGATTCTGGCGCTTGGGCAGCAATCACTAAAGGAGTTTCTCAACGCCGAGTCTCTCGGATTTTGGTGGTTACTAGCCCCTTTAATCATGTGCCTTACGGCGGCTATTACCGCGTTGCGATATTTCGCCAACAGGCATAAACGCTATGTCTTGATAAGTCGGGTGTTGGTCGTACAAGCTTTGTGTGGTGCAACGCTTTCTATCAGTCTTGGTGTGGCAGGTTTTCAAGGAGAGGGCCTGCTGATTTCGGCTTTACTGACCACCATACTTGGAACTGCCTTGCTGCTATATAGCTATCGCAGTGAGCTGGGCAGTTTGCAGTGGCGGCCAAGTCAAATGACATGGAATTTGGCGAAGCGATACAAGCAGTTTCCTTTATATGAGGCAAGTACAACATTCTTAAATAGTGTGCAACTCGCACTGCCAGTTTTTTTTCTAGCAAAGTACTTTCCTGAGGCGATATTGGGTTATTATGCACTGCTTATGAGAGTGGCATTATCGCCATTGGGATTCATATCAAGTGCAGTGTCACAGGTGTATTTGAGGAAGGTTGCGGAGCTGGTTCAAAGAAAAAAAGACTCGACGAGGTATCTAATACAACTCTCTTTAACCTTAGCTACGATTGTGGCAATTCCCACATTTATTTTTATGCTATATGCACCTACACTATTCGGGTGGGTATTTGGGGAGCAATGGAGAGAAGCGGGTTTTTTATTGACAATTCTGATGCCGGGACTTGCTGTTCGATTTGTGGCCTCGAGCGTAAGCGGAGCAATCCCAAGCACGGGGAATAGCCGCTTGGGAGCGTACTGGAAGATCTTCGCATTTATAACAACATTTTCGATGTTTTGGCTCTTAGCGGGCAAGCTGACGATTGAAGATCTGTTTTTCGCTATGATGTTAACTGATGTGGCAATTTACTCTCTGTATCTGTATGTTTCATGGTATTCAGTGAAGCACCCTAGAGAGTTCGATTGAGGAGTTGGGTTTCAAATATGGCTAATCTAATTAAGGCTGAGCACGAATGTTAATTCGTGCAATAATTCGATTTTTACCTGAAAGCATGCAGGGGGTACTAAAAAGAGAATGGAGGAAATTGGGTTTTGCACAGCGGACTAGGAAAAAGAAGGCGGTTCAGATACTAAAGAAAAAAGAAAGCGCCATTGCGAAGTATGGGGTTTTTAATGATGCTGAGTTATGTAAAGTACTTAAGGATATGGGCATACAAGAAGGCGACATCTTGTTTGTTCAAACCTCATTCAATGATCTTTATACCCTTGATGCAAGGCCAATGGAGTTAATAAAAGCTCTTCGGAGTTCAATTGGTACAACAGGAACACTGTTAATGCCCGCCTATACTGCGCCACCTAATGATACGAACTGGATCTATGACCCAGTTCGTGAGTCAACTTACACAGGGATAGTGAATGAAGTATTTAGAAGGCTGCCCGGTGTAATTAGAAGCCTACATCCTAGGCATTCTATTGCCGGTATTGGCCCACATGCCGAGTCGATACTGTCTAATCATGAGAAATGTATTCGTGCTGATGGGGCACACTCGCCGTTTGACAAGTTGCGTTATATTAATAATTCGAAAATACTCACCTTGGGGTTACCGCAAGGTTTTATTTCTTTTCTTCATTGGATAGAGGATATTGAGCCAGAAAAGCTCCCATTTAAAGTGCACGAAGAAAATCCTGAAGTTAGAAAAATTAAAACAAGAGATGGGTTGTCAAGTGTTTATGATTTTAGAGTAAAAAGAAATATTGCTAAGACCTTGAATCTTAATGGTGTATGTGAAAATCTATCTTCATCTGCCGCATTATTCACTGACTACAAAGGGATTTCCTTTGCGGTTTATAAGATATCAGACCTAGCAGATGAGCTGATATCTCTTCGTGATCAAGGAGTAATTCACTATCACAGAAGTTGGTTTAAAGGATAATGTTATGACAAGTTTGCAAAGAGATCGGTTGCCCTTTACGAAGGTTATAGTCGATCGCATCATGACGGCAAAACCGATGCATAGAAAGTTTCTTTCTCGTGCTCTGAGTAGACTGACTGATGATGAAGCTCTTGACGCAGAAAAATATATTGTTTACCTTTTAAAAGATGGCTTAGACGATGAATATCTAGTTCGTTCTTATTTGACAATCGTAGAAGACACCTTTCGAGAAGAGTTATACTTCAGGGAGAATGGTAGTTATCGTTATTCGTCATTTGCTGAAGCACAAGAAGTTGTCTATAACAATGCGGACTATATGCATCGATATATGATTGGCCTAGCTTTGTCTGCTTATTGGTGGCTAAATCATTTGACAATAAAAAGATTTTTCAATAAGCAGATACCCCTATTGTCTAAAATGCACGGCTTGTATCGAGAGGTTGGTCCAGGTCATGGTATGTACTTTCTTGAAAGCATAAGTAAATGTAATTTTGAAAAATACCAGGGTATAGATATTAGTCCTACAAGCGTGAGTATGACCAAAAAAATTGTAACTGGCGGATACTTTGGCGATTCTTCAAATGTAGAAATTATCCTCGCTGATTTTCTCGAAAGTTCAAACCTCGAGAAGGCAAGTGCTCTCGTAATGGGGGAAATTTTAGAGCATGTTGAAAATCCAGAAAACTTTCTTGAAAGAGCGTATGATACCACTACCGATGACGCATTTGTTTTTTTGACGACATGCATTAATTCACCTGCTATCGATCATCTCTATAATCCAGGCTCTGTAGAGGCTCTTGAGAAACAAATAAAAAGACATGGATTTTACATAAAAGATAGTTGCATAGTGCCCCGTGATGGAGCGAGCTTTGCGGATTGTGAGGAAAATAAACTAGCAATCAATGTGGCTTATGCGCTTGAAAAACATAGTTGATTCGTTGTTATTTTTTATTGCATATCAGAAATGTTAAGTCACTAATCTCATGATATCTTCAAAAAAATTAAGTTTCCATCATATGGGCTTATTGACCGATCAACCTGAGTTAGCAGCTAAGCATTTAGAAGCACTTGGGTACGTTGTGGGCGAGTTTATTTTTGACCCGGAACAAGGTGTCACTTTAGCTATGTGCAAAAGCCAATATGGCTCGCCTCAGATAGAAATAATCACGCCGGATAAATCAAATCAATCGCTCTATAGGCTTCTGCAAAGGAAGGGGGATTACATTTATCATTTATGTTTCGAGATTCAGAGTCTAGAAAATGTGATAGATACCTTAAAGGAGTATTTCGGAGATGGCATTGTCCAGATTGTTAAACCAAAGCCAGCTTTGCTTTTTAATAATGCCAGGGTCGCTTTTTATGCCGTGGCGGGAATAGGTATTATTGAGCTAGTTGAGTCAGCTTAGGGTTTTTGTACAAATGAATAAATTTAATGTAAATAGCAAAAGCCTGCTGGTGGCAGCTATAAAAAAAAACATCCTTTTAGGGGACGCTGATATTGCATTAGATGTACTTGTTCGTAATGCATCTCCTTCCGACGATGTGCTCTTACAGGCATTTTATTCTCGTGTAGCACTAAAAATTATAGAGACGAAAAAAGATTTAAAGATTATGAAAATCGTATTCCTTGGGACCACTACGTTAAATCAGTGGGTAGATGCGCTACGTTTTTGGTTGTTGCTAGAAGGTTTCAGATTAGAGCCTCTTATTATTCCTTTTGGTGTATGGCGTCAACAGATACTAGATGATAGCTCTGAGCTATATCAGTTTAGTCCAGACATCGTATGGTTCTTCGCTCAGCCTAGTGATTTAGGTTTAGATGACGGTAAAATCGCAGGGTTAGAACCAGCTGATCCCGCAGTTAGCATGGCTATTGAAGACATGCTTGGTCTGGTATCGACACTGTCGGAAAATATCACTGTCTTGCCAATATTAAACAATCTAGTACCTCCAGCTTTCGGACCGTTGGGTAATTATGAGGGAACTACGCCGCATTCTATCTCTTCCTGTATCCAGAAATTCAACTTAGAGCTTGCATCAAAGGCTCCTTGTGGTAGCGTCATTTTTGATATCGCACATATTGCATGCAGGTTTGGCCTTAACCGATGGCACGATTACCGTTTGTGGCATTACTCCAGGCATCCGTTCTCTTTTGAGGTCAACTCAGAATGCGCCTTTGCAGCTGCGAAGTTATTATTGGCGACTCGCGGAGAATCTAAGAAGTGTTTAGTTTTGGATCTTGATAATACAATCTGGGGCGGTGTGATAGGCGACGATGGTCTTGGTGGAATTCGTATAGGATCAGATGGTGGGGCAAGCGGTGAAGCTTTTGCTGCTTTTCAAACATGGCTGTACGCTCTTAAGGAAAGAGGCATTGCCTTGGCGGTATGTAGCAAAAATAATATTGAGACTGCGCAGGAACCTTTCAAATCAAAAGCTGGGATGGTTCTGAAATTAACCGATTTCGTTTCATTTAAAGCAAACTGGAACAATAAAGCGGACAATATAAGGGATATTGCTCGGGAATTAAATATTGGATTAGATTCGTTCGTTTTTGTGGATGACAACCCAGCGGAGCGAGAACTCATTAGATCTGAATTGCCGGAAATATCCGTTCCAGAGCTCCCTGCTGATCCGTCCGATTTTATTGCATGCTTGGCTTCGGGTTTTTGGTTTGAAACGGTACATGTTTCGTTGGAAGATAGGCAAAGGATAGCTGCTTATCAACAAAATGTTGTTCGAACGAAATTTAATGCTGGGCATTCCAATTTGCATGCGTTTCTTAAGGGGCTTCAGATGGCCCCAAAGTGGGGTGAGGTGAGCGAGCATTCTATACAAAGAGCAGTTCAGTTGATTAATAAAACTAACCAGTTTCACCTCACCACAACACGTTATACCGAATCACAAGTAAGAGTGATGATGAACGATCCTAATTATTGGGTTGGCTGGTTCGCTCTGAGTGATCGTTTTGGAGATCATGGAATTATCTCAGTAGTCATTCTGTCAATAGCAAATAACGTTGCTTCGGTTGATACTTGGTGTATGAGTTGCAGAGTGTTTTCTCGAACCATGGAGAATTTTATTTTCGCTAGGGTTGTTGAAATCGCAAAATCAAGAGGCTGTGTAACTATAGTTGGGAAACATAAGCTCACTGAAAAAAATAGTGTTGTAAATACGCTTTATAGTCAACTCGGCGGATCAAAGATGAATTCGGATAGCAATGTTTCTGAGAAAATTTGGCAATTTGACATTAATGAAGCTTTTTCTTTGGACAGTGAATACATTGCTTGCAATGATTCTTAAGTTAATTTAATTGGAGACTTTAAGTAATGAGTGTTTCTAGGGCAGATTTAATTCTTGGGTTGCAGGATATTTTCCGAGATGTCTTTTTGGATGATTCGTTAGTGATCTCGGAAGAAACATCTCCATTGGAGATTGAGGAGTGGGATTCGTTAGCTCATATAACGCTGGTTACTACCGTTGAAAAGGCGTTTGGTGTGCGTATGAGTGCGGATGAAATAGGTGATATTAACAATGTTCAAATGCTAATTGACGTAATCATTAATAATTCAAATTCGTAATATTTCACGCTAATTAAACCCATTTTTAAAATTAAAAGTTACAACATAAATCGAGTTGCTGGGCATATCCAATATCGGTATTTTTTCGAGAAATGTTGATGTTTTTATGAGTGTGATGAGAGTATGCTTTCTATAAATTTAGTTTTAAAGCGAGTTTTAGATAAATGATCTGTGTATAAGCCTACGAGCTGTATGTTGAAAACTTTTCCAATCACCAATTCGGCGCTGCACTGGCTTGAACTAATTATTTCTGAACGTTTCGGACACGAATGGGATCTTCAGCGTGTCGAACAGAACTTTATTCTCAAGTTGAAAGGGATGGAAGGTGCTATTGTTTTCGATAGTCTAGAAGAATGTTTCACGCTACCCCGGTTGGATCTACCCTGTATCCGCTGGGATGCTGACGCGGAGGGGTGGTGGTCGGTGTTAGGAGGGCCTTTGCCAGCACCAGGGGTTGCGCACTTGCCTGCGCCACTAATTGAGCTGTGTGGTGCGGATCATATAATTCACTACGATATTCTTGGTCTGACATATTGGATGCTCGCGCGGGTGGAGGAGATCGGTCGGACTGATCTGGACAACCACGACCGTTTTCCTGCGATTGCGTCACATGCGTTTCGACATGGCTATTTGGATAGGCCAGTAGTGGATGAGTGGTTGCATATACTAGGGCAGGTTATTTTGTTGCAATGGTCGGGAGTCGAATTGAAGCGGCATGAGTTCAAGATGCGAGTTTCGCATGATGTGGATCGACCCTTTCAATATCTGTTTGTACCTGGCAAGAGCATTGCCAGGCAGATCGCTGGTGATATTGTGAAGCGAAAGAGTGTGATGTTGGGTTGGCAGCGCTACCGTAATTGGATGGCAGTACGTGGCGGGGACTTACAGCGAGACCCGTTTAATACCTTTGACTGGATTATGGATCAATCTGAACGTCACGGTTTGCGAAGCGCTTTCTACTTTCTTTGCGGGCGTACGAATCTGGCGATGGATGCCGATTACGATGTTGAGCATCCAAAGATTCGTGACTTGTTGAGGCGAATACACGAGCGGGGACATGAAATAGGGATACATCCGAGTTACGAAACCTATAGAAAACCAGGTTTAATCAAACGGGAATTTGAACGATTGAAGAGGGTTTGTGACGAAGAGGGAATCCATCAAGATGATTGGGGAGGGCGCATGCACTACCTGCGCTGGGAACAGCCGACCACCATGCGAGCCTGGAATGATGCTGGGTTGACTTATGATTCTTCGCTTTACTACGCGGCTCATGCTGGGTTTCGCTGTGGAACCTGCCATGAATATACGATGTATGACCCGACTGATCAGACAATATTGTTTCTAACGCAGCGACCATTGATTCTCATGGAGTGCAGTGTGGTCGAGCCCATTTACATGGGACTGGGACTAGGGAAGGAAGCGATTGAGTATTCAAGGCGTTTGATTGACTATTGTCAGAAAGCCCAAGGTCAGTTCACTATTTTGTGGCACAACTCCTCTTTTGAAACGAGTGAGCATTACGAATTCTTTCAAAATGCACTAGGATGGCGTGGCGCTCCAGACAATGATTGAAGACTACTTTTTTTTAATTCTTTGGGTGTTGTTGCCAATATTTTGGCAGAAGATGCTAAAGGTAGCTGGGATCAATATGCTAAGGATCTCTATTCCTTCCATTTTGATGATCGGTATTTACGTTTATCAATATATTGGTTTTCCTATATTGTATTTTGGGCTTGATAATTACCGCTCATATTATGTCCAAGATAAGGCTATCATGTTGATTGTGTTCGCATACTCTTCGATAACGATTACATTGCTACTACTTGGATTTATCGCTGCCAAGAAATATTTTGGTTCGCTACATGGGCGATACAGTTATAATGCCTTTGATCAAACAGTCGAGTCAGCAAATAGCTTAGAAAGATTTGTAATTGTTTTGCTATTTGTAATAAGTTCGTTGGTTCTTTTCCGTTATTTCCAAATCATTGGGCTTAACAATATTGCCCTCTTTTCGGCTTTGGGGTTTATAGACACGGGACTTACCTCAGAAAAACTCAGATCGTTGATGGGAAATGAATTTGCAGGTAAGTACCATTGGTATAAGCTCTTTATGCGGGATTTATTGTCTATAGCTGTCTTTGCGTCATTTGCATTGTATTTAACCAAGCCAAAAGCAAGTCATTTGATCATGTTTTCTCTGTTCTTTTTGGTTGCTTCAGTGTCGATGTTGGCAGCGACCGAAAAAGCTCCTTTTCTTTGGCTTTTGATCGGAGTTTTTTTTACATATATTATTGCCAAAAAAAATGGACTTATATCTAAGCTGTATTTTTTTACTGGAATTGCTGGGCTCTTCCTGTTGATGGGCATATCTTTTTGGCTCTTCAAGGGCTCGTCAGATATAGTAACGGGCGTTCAACATGCATTTTCAAGATTGTTTTCTGGACAAATGCAAGGGTTGTATCATTATGTGGAGCTGTTCCCAAAACAGATGGATTATCTTTATGGTTTGTCGTTTCCAAACCCAGGGGGATTATTGCCGTATACACCAGTTCAATTGACTGTAGAGGTTATGCATACAGTCATGCCACAGCTCAGCGAACGAGGAGTAGTCGGTTCAATGCCTACATTTTTTTGGGGTGAAATGTACGCTAACTTTGGTTTTTCCGGAGTGCTGTTACCCCCATTTATTATTGGCTTTCTTCTTTATTGGTTCAATATTTTCCTCATGCGGACGAGAGTTACACCTACTACTATCGCCTTGATTGTCTGGGCAAGCCTTCATTTCAAGGATCTTGCAGGAGCAAGTTTAAGTGTCTTTATCGTAGATATCTATCTTTGGGTGATCATGGTGATTGTAATGGCAGGGTTATTTGTTGCGGGTAGGGGGGCAATTCGATTGAGGTATAGGTATAGGAATGAAAAATAAGGTTTTTTTACATATATCCCACACGGATATTAACGTCGATTCCCGCATTTTGAAAGAAATGAAAGTCGCTTATGATGTGGGTGCGGCTGTATACGGGGTCGGTATCAGTGAGCGAAAGCAAAACACGACTCCTTCTCATGGAAGCGAGGAGTTCAGTATTGAATCAATAGTGCTCTCCTCAAGAAAAATGACATTTCTTCCTGCTGTGGTTCGGCATATTTTTTCTTTAATTGAATTTTATATCAAAACTCTTATTAGTGCGGGTAAGATAAAACCAGATTTGATACACTGCAACGATATCTTGGCGTTACCTATTGGTGTCCTTATTAAGTTAATCAAAGGCTCAAAGCTGGTGTACGATGCACATGAGCTTGAATCAAATAAGAATGGACAATCACGTTTTGAGGGTGGGTTGGTTTTGTTTATCGAAAAGCGTCTTTGGCGGTTCGTGGATGCTTTGCTTGTAGTAAGCCCCTCTATCGGTACGTGGTACCAACAAAATATTGGGAAGAAACAAACGTTGGTAGTCTTGAATTCCCCGCTAATTGAAAAACATTCGCGCGTTGATTCATCATACTTGCGTCACAAGTTCGGCATTGCAGAAGACAAAAAAATATTTATATATATTGGGATGGTCATGAGTGGACGCGGGATTGAACTGATTGTCGATGTTTTTAAAAAAGGCAACACCAATACGGCTTTAGTAGTTTTAGGGGATGGGGATATGCTTGACGCTCTCAAACGAAAAAGCGTCTCAGCTCAAAATATTTTTTTCCATGAGCGAGTACCCCATGAGCAAGTAGTTGAAGTTGCGAAGTCAGCGGATTTTGGTCTTTGTTTAATAGAAAATATTTCGCTAAGTGATTTCTATTCCCTTCCAAACAAGTTATTTGAGTACATTTTTGCAGGGGTACCCGTACTTGCTTCAAATTTTCCTGATATTTCGTTTCTCGTTAATAAGCATAACCTTGGTTTGTGTGTAGAGCTTGATGCCGAATCGATTAGCCAAGCTATGACAAGAATTTGTGATAATGAATTGAAATTCTCCATTAATACCAATAGTTTGGAGACGTATGGATGGGATGCGCAAGCTAATAAATTAAAAGCACTGTATGCTCGGGTGCTTGAAAACTAATTGGAATCTTTGGTATGTGTGGAATTTTTGGTTTAATCTCTGATCGTGAAATCGAATCCGATCATCTACGTCAGCTTGCCTTGCACGCGCGTCAGCGCGGGCGTGATTCAAGCGGGCTGATTTATCACGATCACGATGGTTATAAGGTCAAACGTTCGGACTATGACATCAAACAGCTTTTGACCAAACAAAATCACTTACGGACTCGTGTTGTGATGGGGCATAGTCGACTGATTACTAATGGGCTCGTGGATAACCAGCCTGTGGTACGTGATGGCATTTGTGTCATTCACAACGGAATCATCGTGAATGATGAGGCGATCTGGGATACTTTGGATGTACAGCGTCATTTTCAGATTGATTCCGAGGTGATTATTGGCATAGCACTCCAGCATCTGAGTGAAGGTGTAGCTTTGGTGGATCTACCGGAGAAGGTTTTGTCGCTGTGCAAAGGGGCGGTGTCTTGCGCTCTGGCGATTCCAAGTGCTGGTAAGGTTTTACTGTTTTCCAATAATGGCAGTCTCTATGTCGGCAAGCATGAAGGCGCAACTTATTTCTCTTCGGAGCGATATCCGCTGGAGGTGTTGGGCTGTGTCAACATTGAGCAGGTCTGGCAAGATGGGTTGTTGCTTAATGTTCCGCAAGCAGATGAGATCAGTGTTAGTGATGACCGGCAGCGTACCGAAAATTTGATTCCGACCTTCAAGAACATCGCTGCAGAAGAGGCGATGTTGGAGTATCCGCAGCATAATCTCAGGCGCTGTACGAAATGTCTGCTGTCTGAAACCATGCCCTATATATTGTTTGATTCAAAGGGCGTGTGCAATTACTGCAATAACTACAAGCCGCGCAATAATCCGAAGCCCAAAGAAGAGTTACTTGATCTGGTTGCTCCCTATCGACGTACAAATGAACCTGACTGCATTGTTCCATTTTCGGGTGGACGAGACAGTAGCTACGGTCTTCACTTGATTGTAAATGAATTAAAAATGAAACCGATTACCTATACCTATGATTGGGGTATGGTGACTGGCTTGGGCCGAAGAAATATTAGTCGAATGTGCGCTGAGTTGGGTGTTGAAAATATTATCATTGCTGATGACATATCAAAAAAGCGTCGCAATATCGCGATGAATTTAAAGGCTTGGCTGAAATCCCCGCACCTTGGCATGATAAGTATGCTGACGGCTGGCGACAAACACTTTTTTCGGCATGTAGAGGCGATAAAAAAGCAGACAGGTATCAATCTTAACTTGTGGGGAGTTAATCCCCTTGAAGTGACCCATTTCAAGGCAGGTTTTCTTGGAGTTAGCCCTGATTTTGAAGAAAAACGAGTCTACATGCATGGGATATCAAAGCAGTTGAATTATCAGTACTTGCGGTTAAAGGCAATGCTGCAAAGCCCAGGATATTTTAATCGTTCGCTTTGGGATACCATCTCTGGTGAATACTATCGTAGCTTGACCGAGAAGAAAGACTACTACCATATTTTTGATTACTGGCGTTGGGATGAACAGATTACGGATGAAACCCTTAGTCATTATGACTGGGAGTTAGCGCCGGATACTAATAGCACTTGGCGCATTGGTGACGGCACCGCAGCGTTTTATAACTATATCTATTACACAGTCGCTGGATTTACTGAGCACGATACATTCCGTAGCAACCAGATTCGGGAAGGACAGATCACTCGTGCAGAAGCACTCGACCTAGTAGAAGACGAGAACAGACCCAGATATCAGAATATACGTTGGTATTTAGATGCGATAGGCATGGATTTTAAGGAGGTGATTTCAGTAGTGAATACCATCCCTAGATTTTCACAAATGTCATAAATGACAGTTCATTAATTGATTGTCCCTTCTGTCGTGGAAATAACTCAGAGCACTGGGCGGAAAACTACTTCAAGAGGACCTTCGTTATTTCTTGAAAAAATACTGTGGTCTCGGCAGGGTTTTGAATTTTACATTTCTCGTCCACGAAGAGGGTACAAAGATTATGGTAGTGAAGGGGATGGGGACGATTTCATGAAAAACCTTATATCTTACTTTCACAGGAGCGCACTCGATCATGAATAACCTTGTAGATATCAACTGCCCACTGTGTGGAGATGACAACCATATCCTTTGGGCTACGGAGAACGGTTTCAATTGTGTATGTTGTGGCCAGTGTGGTTTGCTTTATGTAAACCCTCTGCCTAACGCAACGTATATTGAGGAATCGGTTAAACTTGGTGGGCATGTTTTTGAGGATGGAAAGCAACTGAACACAAAAACTCGGCGTATGCATTCTAAACAGCGTTATTTCGAAAGAGTGGTAAAACAGTTGTTTCCTGATTTGTTAAACCGTACCTCCGTCGCCTGGCTTGACGTTGGTGCAGGCTACGGTGAATTTGTTCAAGCATTGCTTTCTGTGCTGCCGACAAGTAGCATCGTGGAAGGATTGGAACCGATGACACACAAAGTAGAAAAGGCAAGGGAGTTTAATTTACCGGTCAGGCTGGGCTTTCTTAGTGGCGTCACTGCTTCCTATGACGTAGTTTCCATTATCGACGTTTTTTCTCACATCCCGGATTTCCCCGGATTTCTTTCTAGCATTAAGAGCGTGCTCAATTCAGATGGAGAAATACTGGTTAAAACGGGTAACGCTGCAGAAATAGGTAAGCGCTCTAATTTTCCTGGCGCTCTTAATTTGCCGGATCATCTGATGTTTGGCGGTGTTACACAGCTTACTCGATTTTTCGAAGACGCTGGCTTTACCGTTATAGGAATGGAGGTAGAGCGAATCGATGGTATGTGGTATTCGTTCAAGAATTTAGCCAAATACCTATTGGGTAAGCCTGTCTCAATATCATTGCCATACACCTCGCCTACCAGAACGATCTGGATGCGTGCACGATTGAATACTTTGCCACTGGATAGAAGAGATGAAAAAGCTTAGATTTGCACTT